>NZ_JBAKHO010000018.1:0-99411 GCF_036902735.1 Micromonospora lacuserhaii
GGCCGCCGCCCGGCTGGCCGCCGCCGCGGCCGCCGTGCGCAGCGCCGCCGACCACTACGCGGCCGCCGACGACACCGCCCGCCGCCGGCTGGCCGGAGAGCGGTGATGGACGCCCTCGACCGGCTCGCCGAGCCGGCGCTGCACCTGCTCGCCCGGGTCGACACCCTGCTCGCCGCCGGCGCACCGGAGGCGCACCCGGTCTGGCCGCTGCTGCGCCGCATGCAGGTGCTGCCCGGCGACGCGCTGCGTGCCTTCCTCGACCTGCATCCGGCGCCGCTGGCCGGCGCCGGGCATGCGGTGCGCCGGCTCGTCCCGGCGTACGACGACGCGTGCGCCGCGCTGACCGATCCGGGCATCTGGTCCGGCCCCGCCGCCGGGGCGTACGACGAGGCCCGCTCGGCGCTGCTGCGTCACCTCGACGAGGGCCCGGAGAGCCTGGTGGGGCGGCTGGAGTCGACCGCCGGGTACGCCGACGCGCTGGCCCACTGGGTGGAGGGGAGTCGGCTCGCGGTGGCCCGGGTGCTCGCCGACGTGCTCGGCTCCGCCGAGGCGGTCCGGGTGCTCGGGGCGACCGGCCAGGAAGCGGGCCGAATCGCCGGGGCGGAGATCGCCACCCGGGTGCTCTCCGTGCTCGGGGTGGCCTACGACGGGGCGGAGACCCTGCTGCGCCAGTGGTCGCCGAGCCTGGCCGAGTCGACCTGGCGGTCGCCGGCGGGCGGGGCGGCGAGCTACGAGGGCACCACCCGGGTCGGCCGCTGAACCGCTGCACGGGCCACGGCGCCGCGCGGGGCGGCCGGTTCGCACCGGGCCCGGCAGCGGCGCCGTGGTCTTCCCTGCACCCCCCGCAGGTCTGCCTCCACTCAACGGCACCGGGCCGCCGTTGTCCCCGGCCGACGGCACTATTCAGCCGTCCGGGCGAGGAGCATGCACACGATTCGACGGCGTCGATGACTGCACGGGGTAACCGTTCGGCGACGGGTGGCCGGGTCGGCACCGGCCGTCCGTCGTAGGGTGGGGGCCATGGGCATGCTCTGCGCGGTCAGCTTCAACCGGTACGGGCGCCTCTACTACCTCGACCCGGGGGAGTTCAGCCCGCAGGTCGGCGACCGGGTGCTGGTGCCCACCGACGACGGGCCCGAGGTGGCGGAGTGCGTCTGGGCCGCCCAGTGGGTCACCGAGTCCACCGACGGTTTCCCGAAGCTGGCCGGCATGGCCGGCGAGGAGGACCTGCGCCGCGACGAGCTGCTGCGGCGGCGCAAGGCCGAGGCCAAGGTCGCCGCGAAGCGGCTGATCCGGGAGCACGGCCTGCCGATGAAGGTGGTCGCCATCGACCACGTCTTCGGCACCGCCGACGGTGACGGCGACCGCACCACGGTCTACTTCACCGCGCCGCACCGGGTGGACTTCCGCTCGCTGGTCCGCGACCTGGGGGCGACCCTGCACTGCCGGGTGGAGCTGCGCCAGCTCTCCGCCCGCGACTCGGCCCGGGTGCAGGGCGGCATCGGCTCCTGCGGTCGGGACCTGTGCTGCGCGACCTTCCTCAACGACTTCGAGCCGGTCACGATCCGGATGGCCAAGGACCAGGACCTGCCGCTCAACCCGCTGCGGATCTCCGGGGCGTGCGGCCGGCTGATGTGCTGCCTGAAATATGAACACCCCCTCTACCAGCGCTTCCAGGAGTCGGCTCCGCCGATCGGCAGCCGGGTCACCACGCCCGAGGGTGACGGCAAGGTGGTGGGCCACAGCGTCCCCCGGGACGCCGTCACGGTACGGCTCGACGCCGACGGCTCCCGCTGCTCCTGCTCCCGCGCCTCGGTCTGCGGCCCCCGTCAGGCCCACGACCAGCAATACTCCACCTGATTCGGCGGCTCCCCGCTCAGCGCAGGGTGATCGGCGGCTCCGCCAGCCGCGCCCGCAGCGACCCCTTCGGGACCAGCCAGGAGGCGTCCGGCTCCTGGTCCGGGTTGACCGCCCAGTCGTGGTTCACCCGGTCCACCGCCACCGGATAGATGGTCAGCGAACCGTCCGGATCGAACCGCATCCGCAGGAACGACTTGGCGTCCTCGATGCCCTGGGCGGCGAAGAGCTCGTTGACGTTCACCCCGAGCGATCCGGCGACCAGCAGGTAGGCCGCCACCACCTGGCTGGCGACCAGACCGGCGACCGGGCCGTAGAGGACCGCCGCGGCGACCGCCGGCAGCGGCCACGGCCAGTCGTACAAGGGCAGGTGGAGCCAGGCCCAGGTGCCGGCGGCGGCCAGGGCGACGTGGGCCAGCCCGTGCCCCACCCCGAGCATCCAGTGCCGCGCGTGCCGCTTCCCGCCGGCGCTCGGTGGCTTGGCGAAGAAGCCCGCGCCGAGCAGTGTCACCGCCAGCATGATCACCAGGGGGACGCTGAACAGCCGCTGCTCGGTGGTGTCGACCCGGTTCGCGGCCACCCCGGCCATGGCCAGCATCAGCAGCGTGTGCAGGGTGCCGAGCAGGGTGCCGAAGCCCGGGTTGCGCCGGGGCAGCCGGTGGAAGATGCCCCAGCCGTACCGCCGGGAGCGGACCGGGTCGGGGTAGCGGGCGACCAGGTCGTACCCGCGGGTCTGGCTGGCCCGCCGGGACAGGGTGTCCTTCGGCGGCACCTCCAGCCGCTCCGGGAGCTTGTGCGTCGGGTAGAGGTACGCCCCGCCGCCGCCACACGTGATCAGTTGCCGCTCCGGACCGGCGTACCGGGCGTAGTGGTGCAGGTCGCCGGAGATCAGCAGCCGCACGTGCGCACCGGTGGGGGCGATGATCGTCCGGATGAAATAGTCGATCGAGTCGTACGCGGTGGGGTGGTCGACGGACTTCACCCAGGTCGGCGCCGGCACCACCAGGATCAACCGGCTCTGCGGCCCCAGCCGGCCGGCCACCTCGTCGAAGTAGGCGAGCTGCGGGTCGTCCAGGTAGGACCCGGACTGGTCGTCCAGGCCCAGCAACCACCAGTCGGCCGGCAGCTCGACGGCGAAGTACGACCGGGACTGGCCGGTGCTCCAGCCACCGAAGTGCCGGTCCCGGGAGCGGACGAAGAGCCGCAGGAAGGCCGTCAGGCCGTCGTACCAGTCGTGGTTGCCGGGGACGGCGAAGAGCGTCGGCCGGTCGGACGGCGACACCGGCAGCGCCGCCTGGTACGGCCCCTTGCACCGGTCCTCGTACGCCGCGTAGTCCGCCGACGGGTAGACCTGGTCGCCCCCCATCACCAGGGTCCGGCCCCGGGGCAGTTGGTGCCCGTCCACCTCCAGCTCCGGCTGCGCCAGCAGGTACGCCACCGAGTAGGTGGCGTCGAAGCCGTCGCCCAGGTCGGCCACGTAGTCCAGCCAGAGCCCGCCGTCCGGCCCGACCTGCTTGCCGATCTTGGAGTCCAGTGCGTTCTGCAGCTCCCGCTTGTCCAGGTACGCCCCGAACAGCATCGCCAGCAGCGTGCGGATGCCGGTGCTGATCAGCAGCGCCGGCGCGAGCCACGGCACCGGCTTGCGGGGGGTGAAGCCCAGCTCGAGGGGATCGACGCTGAGCGGCCGGCGGGCCGCCCGCTCGCCCGGGGCGTGCTCGTCGTGACCGGGATCCTGCGCGGGGGGACGGTGATCGTCGCTCACCCGCCGCAGCGTAGTCCCGCTCCGCTGCCACCGCTGTCCGGCAGACGACCCGATCGCGCCCGATGTCCGGTTTCCGGCGGCGGGTAACCCCCTCGGCCGGTGAGCGGGTCGTGCCGTACACTTGACGATCGTTGCCGCCTTAGCTCAGTCGGCTAGAGCGACGCACTCGTAATGCGTAGGTCGACGGTTCGATTCCGTCAGGCGGCTCGGTACAGAAGCCCAGGTCAACGACCTGGGCTTCGCCGTTTTCCAAGGTCGATTACATCGCCGCTTCCGGGTCGAGTCCTTGAATAGTCCTTGTCCCGTGCAGCGAACGCCTCGTCCAGGCGGTGGGCGACCGCGTCCAGGTCGTCACCGAACAGCCCCGCGTACACGTCCAGGGTCATCGACGCCGAGGCGTGCCCGAGCATCCGCTGCACCGCCTTGACGTTGGCTCCCGCCGCCACGGCCAGACTCGCCGCCGTATGCCGCAGATCGTGCGGAGTCAGCCCCGCCAGACCAATCGACGCCGCCGCCGGCCCGAAGACCCGCGTCCGGAAGTTGGTGTTGCGCAGCGGCCCGCCGTTCGGGGCGGTGAACACCAGCGAGTCCCGACCCTTGCCGGCGACGTGCGCGGCCAGCTCGTCGACGAGGAAGCGCGGAATCGGCACGGACCGCCGCTGGTGATTCTTCGGTGTGCCCTCTACCAGCTCCCCGCCGACCTCCGCGAACGCCACGGCCACGGTGACCCGACGCCGCAGCAGATCCAGCCGCGATACCCGCAGCGCAGACGCCTCACCCCACCGCAGACCCGTGTAGGCCAGGAACCGGACCAGCAGCGCATAGCGCCCGCACGCCTCCGCGAGCCTCGCCACCTGGTCGTGGTCGAGGAACACCGGCTCGCCTCGCACCACCCGAGGCAGCCGCACGCCCTCTGCCGGATTCCGAGACATGCGGCCGTCCCGTACGGCGTGGGCCAGGGCCAGCGACAGCACACGGTGCGCATACCGGACCGTTGCCGGGGCGAGTCCGGACGCGGTGAGCCGCTGGACCCAGGCCGCTACCTCGGCGTAGGAGACTGCCGAAAGCGGGGTGTCCTCCCAGGTCGGAAGGATCTGCCGCCGTAGGGCCAGCTCATACCGGGCGCGAGTCGATGGCTTGAGCTGCACCTGAGCCGCCATCCACTGCGCCGCCCAGGCGCCCACCGTCACCCGTGCCCGAGCGGGGTCGATCCAGTCGCCCCGCGCGACAGCCGCCTTGGCGGATGCCTCCCACCGCTCCGCATCCGACTTCCGATCGAAGTGCCGAGCGATCTGCTTGCCCGAGGCGTCATAGACGCGCGCCCGCCACTTACGATTCGGCCGCTTCTCGATGCTCACCGGCTACGCCGCCTGCTTCGCGAGCCAGGCCCGCACGTCTGCCGGGTCGTAGCGCAGGTGCCGACCCACCCGGGACGCCCGCGGGCCGATCCGGCGGTAGCGCCACTGATAGAGGGTGCTGACCGGTACGCCGAGGAAGGTCGACACGTCCTCGGCCGTCCACAGCGGTTCGATGGTCCGGGCCTTCATGCTGCTTCCTCCTGCGTCGTGGCAGTTGCCGAAACATCGGGTGGTGCCTGGTTGCGTCTCGCGGCGTCGAGTTGCACCCGCCATTGGATGCGTTCGGAGATGGCGCGCAGGACCCGGTGCCCGAGCGGGGCAACGTCGGGATCGGTGGGTCTGGCGAGTTCCCACGCGTGGCGCTGTTCGCCGCCGGGCGGGGCGATGTCGGCGTCGGTGGTGACGCCCAGGAGGGCCTTGACCCATTCGCGGCGGTCGGCGCGGTGGTCGGTGAGGGTTTTGCCGGACCATTGCCGGGAGATGAGGACGCGTCGGCCGCCGATGCCGAGGGTGTCCCGCTTGTGGACCTTGTTCTTGCAGTTGCCCGGCCGCAGCCCCGGTCGGGCCTTCTTCGGTTGGACGCCGTAGAGCAGCCAGTTGGCGCACCGCTCCGAACATGGCGTGTGCCGCAGTTCCTGCCAAAGCCGTTCGAGGTGTGCGCGTTGCCGGCCGGTGGTCACCTGGTGGCAGTCGGCGGCCTGCTTGGTCAGGTACTTGGTGATGTAGCCGACGCACCGGTCGGCGTCCTTGGTGCCGGCGAGGACGCCCTTGGCGTCGACCTGGACGCCGAAGCGGACGACGTGCACGGGTTGGGCGTCGGGGTCGGCGTCGACCAGGTCCAGGGCGTCATCCCACGACGGCAGCAACCGGCCCGTGGTCGGGTCGGTGTAGCCGCCCGCGTCGGCGTCCCACTGCGGCGCGTTGCCCGGCTCGTAGCCCCGGTGCTCGACGGACGGCCACCACACCTGGTGATACGTCGCGGCGGCGACCTGCCGCACCAGCGCCCGGGGAATGGTGCCCCGGATGGCGAAGTGCGCGTGCGGGGCAAGCCGGCGTTGCGGTTCCACTGCCCCGGCGTACTGGACGTTCCAGCCGACCGCGCGGCGCATGTTCTGCCAGAACCGGTCGAGCAGCCGGGGGAAGTGCACCGCGTCCCAGGCGGCCCGCCGGTAGTCGTAGCTGTCCGGGTCGACCGGTGCGCCGTCGGAGTGGACGCGGCCGTAGGAGCCGAGGGTGAGGGTGAGGAACATCGACGGCCGGAATACCTGCCCGCCGTGCCCGTCGTAGGTGCGGCCGACCGTGCGGTTGTCGACGGGGAGGCGGGGCAGGTCGGGGGCGTCCTGCCGCCGCTTGGTCGACCGCACCCGCCGCTTGCCGTCACCGTCCTCCTGGTCCTCGCCGGCATGCAGAGGGGCGGGACGCCCGCGCATGCCCTCGGTGGTGATCTGGCCTTCCAGTTCCTCGATGGCGTCGTCCAGGTCGGCGACCTGATCCCACTGCGAGGCGCGGGCGGCTTCGTCGCGGGCGAATTCCAGGTGAGCGCGGGCGACGATCAGGCCGCGTTGCGCTTCAGTAGCCGGTTGGGGGTCGGGGTCGGGTTCGTCGTCGCGGTGCCATCCTTCGCGGATCTGCTGCTGCCGCAGCTTCCGGGCGCGGGTGGCGCAGGCCGGGCATTTGGCTTCCTGGGTGGCGCCGCACGGCATGTCGATGACTTCGGTCTGGCCTGAGTCCAGGTCGGTGCGGCGCAGGGACACGGGGCGGGTGCAGACGCCATAGTCAGCGGCCAGATCCTTGACCACGTCGACGGAACGGGGCATGAGCATCCGGGCGGCCCGGGAGCCCGGCCTCGGAGCTCCGGTGTCGGGGGCGAGGCCGGGCAGCGTCGGGGTGATGGTCATCGGCCCACCCCCACAGAGGGAGCGAGGTCGCGGACCCGCAGACAGGGGCGGGGGTTGGCGGTGGCGTGGTCATCGCGCAGCGGGTCGAACGCCACCACGCCGGCCCGGGTGGTCTTCGCCCGGTACATGGCCGCGTCAGCGTCAGCCAGGGCGACGGCGAGCCCGGCCGGGCTGGCGGGGGCGAGCCCGATGCTCGCGGTGACCGACACGTCGAGGCCGGAGGGGAGGCGGACGGGGGCGGCGATGGCGGCAGCGAGGTGGCGGGCAGCCGCGGCCGGGTTCGGGTCCAGGAGGAGTGCGGCGAACTCGTCCCCGCCGAGCCGGGCGGACACCCCGTGAACCTGTCGGAGCCGGGCGGCGACGGCGGTCAGCACCAGATCCCCGGCGGCATGGCCGTGGGTGTCGTTGACCGGCTTGAACCCATCCAGGTCGACCACCACCACCCATGGACGCAGCGGGGCGAGCTGTTCCCAGCCGGCGGCGAGGCCGGCGCGGTTGGCGAGGCCGGTGAGCGGGTCGCGCAGCGTGGCGCGTTGCAGGGCGGCTAGCTCGTAGCGGGCGACGTAGAGCCGGTACTGATCCCAGGCGAAGACGGCGAGGCTGGCGGTCAGGAAGAGGCCGGAGAGCAGGTGGTCGGTCATCGGGTCACCTCTCCGATCAGCGGGGTGCCGTTGCGGCGAACGAAGGCAGCCGGCGGCACCGGGGCGACCGGAGCCGGGCGGGCAGGCTCGGCCGGGACCAGGGCGACGGGCTCAGCAACGGCCGGCGCAGCGGTGGGGGCCGGAGCTGGCGGGGTCGACGGCGTGACCGGGCGGGCCGGCGCGGAGCCGACGGCGGGGGCAGGGGTGGCACCGGTGGACAGGACGAGCTTGGACAGGCCGATGAACGCCAGCGCGGGCACGGCGGACAGCAGCCACCCGGACAGGCCCGGCTTCGCCACCGCCAGCTGTGCGGCCAGGGAGAGGGCGACGGCGGCGACGAGCAGGAACATCGGGTAGCCGATCGGCCCGCCGCTGCGGCGTCGGCGGCGGATGGTCAGCAGCGCAGCCGCGGGGATCAACTCGGAGATGACGGCGTTGGCCCAGCCGAACCACTCGCCGGTGCCGGCCGGGGAGTTGTCGAGGGTCCAGTCCTTGACGTGGGTAAACGATGCGGCGCCCGCGAAGCCGGCGACGATGAGCAGGATGACGACGAGGACCAGGCCGTCGATCCGGTCGGCGCGGGTCGTGGTGGGGTGGGGTTTCATGCGGCACCGTCCAGGACTTCGCCGTCGATCACTCGGAGCCGGCCGTAGGTGTGGGCCATGTCGCGGATCTCGTCATCGGTGAGGTAGGAGAAGCGGACCCGCATCGGGGTCGGGTCACCGTCGATGACCACGAACCCGACACCCGGCAGGGACTGCGGGATGCGGTCGCACAGCGCCCCGCGATCGCGCATCCCCTCGCCGAGCACGAGGTCGACTTGCGCGGCCTCGGCCAGGCGCAGGCCGATGCGGGTGGGGAACAGGTCTCGGAACGGCAGGACTTCCTTGCGGGGGTCCTGGATCGCGGCGACCACGTGCACGCCGACCGCGCGACCCTGGCTGAGCAGGATCGACAGGGCGGCCTTGATCCGGTCCTTCAACTGGCGGTCGGTGAGGTAGGCGGTCAGGTTCGCCAGCTCATCGATCACCAGGACGATCAGCGGGTCAGCCGGTGTCGGGGTGTGCTGGCGGGTGCGGCCGTAGAGCTTCCCGGCGCGGGTCTTGGCGACCGAAGCGGCTTCCTCGATCAGCTCGCACATCGCCGTGTAGTCCTTGCGGGCGAAGCGGGTGAACATCGGCGCACCCATCCCGAGTTCCATGCCGCCCTTGGGGTCCAGGCCCCAGATCTGCACGAGGCCGGAGGCGACACCGGCGGCCAGCGAGCGAACCACGGACCAGATCACCGAGCCCTTCCCCGACCCCGTCGCCCCGACCACGAGGACCTGCGTGCCGAACAGACGCAGCTCGTAGCCGTCGCCGTCCTCGCGCTTGCCCACGGGCAGGGCGGTGAACTCCGGCACCGCCGGCACCGGCACCGGGCGGACCAGCTTGGCGAGGGGGTCACCGCGGAACAGGTGCAGCAGCACCACATCCGGACGGTTGCCGGGGGCCGCCTTGACCTGCCGCACACCGAACGTGTGGGCGAGGCGTTCCGCGACGCGGGCGAAGTCGTCCGGGATCTGCCCGGTCACCATCCGCACCGTCACCACGTCAACGCCCGAGGAGCAGCGGACGCGGCGCAGGACGGGAAGGACGGTGTGAGAGTCGAAGGACACGGCGAGTTTGGCGGTGACCATCGCGGCGTGCCAGTTGCGCCGGTACAACCACCGCCGGAACCGGGACAGGACCGGCCACCAGCCGAACCGGAGGAAAGAGGGCCGGTGGCCGAAGGCCCAGCTGGCGGCGACGACGGCGACCAGGACCACGACCCCGACCGGGCCGGCCCACCCGAACCGCAGGTACAGCCAGCCGAACAACGCGGCCGGGGCGGTGACGTACCAGAACCGGACCAGGACCACCGCCAGCCGGGCAACCGCCTTGAGGGTCCACCAGGACAGGGCCAACCACAGCGGGATGCGAATGAAGGGCGTGCGGACATTGATCGGAGCCGAGTTGATCCGGTCACCCCGGATCACGTTGACCAGCGGCACGACTCAGCCCTCCCCGGCCGACGCGGCGGCGGTGAACAGGGAGCCCTGCCCGGGGGAGCCGGGGCGACGGCGGACGACGCGACGACGGACCGGGGGCCGGGCGGGCATCAGCGCGGCCAGGTCGACCGGCCCCGTCAGCGGGGCGGGGACGTGGCGGGTCATGGTCGGCAGCCAGCTGCCCCGACCGAGCACGGCGCGCAGGTCGACACGGTCGCTCACGTGCGGGGCGATCAGGTCCGGGTCCAGGTGGCGGAGCTTCACCACCGTTCGCGCCAGCGCGGCGGCGGCGGCGGAGATCTCCACCAGGGCAGCCACCCGCACGGCGTCGGCCGGGATGGTGGTGTAGACCTGGCGGGCGGCCTGGATGCCCGGCCCGGCGAGCAGCATGACTGCGCGGCGGTGTGTGCGGCGGTTCGGGGCGGGGCGCGGGTTCCCGGCGATGCGGGCAGCGTCAGCTAGCGTGGGCATCAGCCCAACTCCTTTCGAGGAGATGAGGTGCAGCGCGGGGCGGGATTCGACTTGGCGGAAGAGGCCCGCCCCGCGTGCAGATCTGGTCAGGCCGCCTGCTTCACGGCCGCGGATTCGGTCATCGCCCCGGCGCGGATCGACCACGCCTGACGCGCCCGGCACTTCCCCGAGCCCTTGCACCGCTGCGAGTCCACGTAGGGCGTCAGCGTCACGTCGGTGAACTCCACCGCCGGCGGATAGCCCGGGATCTTCGACGCCGGCGGCACCGGCTGAACCGGCGCGGCGATCTTCACCTTCACTTCCTTCGACCCGCCGAACTTCCCGGCCTCCGGGTCCAGGTCCAGAACCTTGACCACCCACAGGCGCTCGCCCGTGTCCTTGTCACGCGCCTGGTCGTCACCCTGGCCGCGCTTGTCGAAGTCCGTCACCGGCTCCACACCCAGGCACAGCGCGCCAGCCGGGAACACGTAGTCGAACGGAACCGGCACCTTCAGTGCGTTCGGAACAGCCACCTCGGCTCACTCCCTCTCGTCGCGGAACGCCGTCGGGTCCTCCCGACGCACGCGCCCATCAGATTGTCTTGGGATAATCCTGTACCGATAGTCTGGGGACAATCACGGACGCTGTCAAGGATTGTCTTGGGATAATCGCGGAGGAAGAGGTATCGAGATGCCCGTACACTCGCGTTACCAGGACATTGCTTCCAAGATCCGTAATCGGATCGAAGCTGGAGAGTGGGGACCAGGCGCCCGGCTTCCTCGCCTGGACGACTTCGCGACCGAGTACGGCGCTAACCGTGACACCATCGGCCGGGCCATCGCTGTGCTGGAAACAGAGGGCTACGTCTGGGCGGTGCAGGGCCGCGGGATCACCGTGCGCTATGGCACCATGCGCCCGCGTCGTCCTCGTGGTGACATGGTCAAGCGCAACGAGCAGGCCACCGGCTACTCGTTTCCCTCTGCCAGTAGCCAGGAGGTGTGGGTTCGCCACGGGGAGGCGGTCAACGCTCCCGCACCGCTCAACGATCCACGCATCGCCAAGCTGCTAGGCGTCACGCCGGGCACCGAGGTGCTGCGCCGGTTCCGAGTGACCGGCCCAGCTTCCGAGGCGCCGTTCCAAATCAACATCTCCTGGATTCACCCACGAGTTGCGGACATCGTCGCCGACGTCGACGCGAACCCGGCGGCCGGTGAGTGGCTGTACCGCATCGAGAAGGCCGGCCACTGGCCGATTAGTTGGATGGAGCTCCACCGGGCGCGAATGCCCAGCAAGGACGAGGCCGCGCTGCTCGACATCCCGACCAGCCTGCCCGTCCTAGAGATCGTCCGGGTGGGGACATCAGGAGCCGACAAAAAGCCGGTTGAGGTCACCGAGTACGTGGTCGCCAGCGACCGTGTTGAGACCGTGCACATCCTGCACCGGGACGAGAACGCGCGTGATCCGTGGCCGGACGATGACACGTTGGCAGGTCAGGCATGACTTCAAAACCCGGTGTGCACGCTGCGAGCCGGACTCACGTGGGCCTGGTCAGGCGACGCAACGAGGACTCCTTCTACCAGGGGCAATGGCTCTACGCCGTCGCCGATGGCCTCGGTGGCCACGTCGCCGGTGACATCGCGAGCACAACGGCAATCGACGCGGTGAAGGCGTACGACCGGCTGGTGCCGGCGGCAGACCTTGCCGACGTGCTCGGAAAAGCGATCAATGACGCCAACGACACACTCCGTCAGCGAATCCGCCAGGAGCCTGAGCTGGCAGGCATGGGAACCACCATGGTCGCCGCCCTGTGGTCAGGCGACACCGCAGTCCTGGCGAATGTCGGCGACTCCCGCGCGTATCTGATGCGCGACTTCCGAGCCGCCCACAGTCCGTTAGTTCGAGTCAGTGAGGACCACATCTATCGGCACCTCGTATCCGACGCGGGGGACGTGCCGGACCTGCCTGAGAAGCTGGCGCGCTTCCTTGACGGGCGAACCGACGGTCGGTCACCGGATCTGACCGTCCTGCAGCTCCGCCCTGGTGACCGGTTGCTGTTGTGCTCGGATGGGCTGAGTTCGTACGTGCCGGCGGACCTTATCCGCAGTGCCCTCAACTCAGCTGACAGTCCGCCGCACGTCGCCGACGCGCTCATTGCCGCCGCCCTCGATCAGGGTGGGCACGACAACGTCACGGTGATGGTCATCGACATCGAGGACCAGGCACTCGACGGCCGCCGCTGATCGGTCACCGAGGGACAACGGCACGGTGAACCGTCGTCCGACAAGAGATGCGCGACAGATCTCCGTCAGTTGAAGTGCGACATGTGCCAGGGAGTTGGGCAGCAGGCCCTCGGCGCGCGAACGCACGCATCTGTCGAGAACAGTACGTCTGGCCGCACCGGCGTCATGGAGGTCGCGCACCAGCCGGCGTACCACGACCAGCAGGTCGCAGCGGCTTCGCCGTAGCCTGCGGTGCTGCTGCTCATGAGTGCCAAGGGCTTCTCCGTCCTGGTGCGGTTGATGCTGTGGTGGTCGCGAGTGGTCAGGCTGTGTTCAGCAGAGCCGGGAGCTTGCGCATGTCGTCGAAGACCACCGTGTCGGGGCCTTCCAGCCGGTGGGCGGGGGTCAATCCGCCCGCATAGCCGAAGCAGCGCATCCCGGCGGCGCGGGCCGCTTGGACTCCGTACTGGCTGTCCTCGACCACGACGCACGCCGCGGGCGGGACACCCATCGTCGCCGCCGCGTGCAGGAACAGGTCGGGGGCGGGCTTGCCCTGGGCGACCTCGGTCGCGCTGAAGATGCGGCCGTCGAAGCGGGGATACAGGCCGGTGCGGCCCAGGGTGTGGCGCATCTTCTCGTGCGTACCGCTGGAGGCCACGCACGTCGGCTGGGTGATCTCATCGAGCGCCTCGTGGATCCCGTCGACGGCGGTCAGTCCGGCGTCCACCGCTTGGCGGTGTGCAAGCTCGAACCGGTCCGCCCAGGTGGCAGCCGTGGCATGTCCGAGGCGGGCCGCGATCTGTTCCCCGATGGACGTGCTGGACCGGCCGATGAAGCGCTCGATGACCTCTGCCTCGGTCAGTGGCCAGCCCAGTTCCGCGCCAAGCGCGATGTTGACGCGGACCGCGATGCGCTCGCTGTCGACCAGCACCCCGTCGCAGTCGAAGATGACAAGCCCGATCGAATTGATCATCCGAACAGGCTAGTCGAGTGGGTGGGGCGAACCTGGAGGCATCCACGGTCCCCCGAAAGCGCCGGATCGCCGTCACCGCCGAGGCGGTGGCCAACTCGGACAGGTCGACCACGTTGCGAGGCAGCACCAGCGTCCGGTGCACGACCGGGGCCGAGAAGGACGCCCGCTTCTGCCCCGATCCGCGCTTGGATGTCGCAGATCAGTTGGCGGACGACTATCGCGCATCAGTCGACGGAGGACAGCTGGCCGGATGACGCTGCCGAATTGCGCTCTATCAGATCAAGGCGGCCCGCAAGCGGGCCGCGCCGGCCCGGCCCCGGCCTGCTGGCGACCTTCGGCCGGCATCGGCCGGGCCGGCCGGCCACGCTTTGGGATGTCCAGGATCTAGAAGACCTCGGGGCTCCGCCCCGAACCCTGGCCCTCCTCAGAGATCAGCCGGGAGCGGATCACCTCGCCGGGCACCACAAGGGCTACCAGCCTCCCCGGACGGGGCCAAGGTCGTTCGTCCGGTAGGGCGCTCCACCTTGTCCCCGTCCGGGGAGGCTGGACGGTCTACGACTGCCCGACGAGGAGATCCGCTGCGAGGCAATCGGTTGGCTAAAGCCTGCCGCAGTATTTGCGAGCCAGATGACCGAAGGTCGTGGCTCCAGACGTGATAGAGCAATGCAGGATCCCGGTCGTCGGCACGGCCCACGACGAAAGCTCGCCGCTGACCTTCGTCCCACCGTTGGGTGCCGGGCAGAACACGGTGAAGCTGGCTTTGATCTTTTCCAATCCTGAGTAGGCCACGAGTCGGCCGGCCTGCTTGTTCTCTAGCAGCGTCGCCTTGGCAAGATCAGCCTCGTCCTCAGGCGGCGGAGCCAGTTCGACTGGCACCTGACGAGCCTCACTGAGCGACTCGACCAGGGTGGTGAGCCAATCCGTGGAAGACAGAGACGGGTCGGAAACCTGCGGCTTGATCGGACCTTCGGAATGCACCAGCACTGTCCTGCTCGCCGCGTCACCGTCTCGGACGAAGACGTTGGTGAGGGTCTTGGCCCGCGACACGTTCGACCACGTCAGCTTCGCCTCTGCGGGCGTGCAGGTGCTACGGACACCGACTGTGACTGCCGACGGGGCAGCATGGTTGTGACCACCACTCGGTGTGGGGGCCGGTGAGGAGCCGCAGGCGGCGACCAAGGCGAGGGCCGCCGACGCCGTGAGGCGCTGAAGCGCACGCATGACGGCTGCTCGACCGTTGGCCACGCGGACCTTCACGACCCACCCCGTGACCGGCGCTTGTCGGCGTCTTGGATCGCGTGCCGAACAGCCAGACGGATCACCCAGTAGAGGACGAACAGGCTCAGCGCGTAGACGAGAACGACTGCGATCGACTGTTCCATGATCGTGAACCATAGGGGTCTGCTGTCGGCGTCGCTACAGCCATTCGTACAGCCAAGACCACGCGCTGACGCCGACGATCCCCGACAACGAGGCACCGTTCCGGCCAGCTTTGCCGAGCCTACGGACCAGAGGGGCTGGCTTGGGAGCCAGGCGTGGGAGCCACCGGGGCGAACGGGGCCGGACGAGCCCGGACCGATCCAGTTGCCGAGAGCGCGGCGACCAGGGCGACGCGGACGTCCCCGAACGGCTGCGAAGTGGTCTTGGGAATCTACGGATCAGATGGCAGCCGGGCCGTCCACGGGCCAGTAGCCACGAGGTCGAGCGGGCACCAGCGGGCACGAGAGGTCTGCCGCCGCGTGGCCGCAGGCAGGCTTTTCGGGCATCACGGCCGGTTGAGCACGTCCTTCCAAACTGAAGCTGCCGAGCCTGTTGGCCCTAGTCGCGCGTGAGTCCTGGCGGAAGGGCGTCTTCGTCGGGCCCGACCCGGCGAGCGTTGAGCAGCGGATTGCGTTGCAGGGCGGCAATCAGGGCGGCCGTGCCGCCGATGTCGGTCCATATGTCGTCCCAGAGGGCGGAGACGACCCAGGAGTGATCTGCAGGGAAGAACAGATCGGGCAGCGATCCTTGTCCGGCGCGCATGTGGCCGGTCCGCCAGGTGAGGGCTTGTTCGGGTCCTGCTTCGACCAGCACATAGGGCCAGTTCCAGTAGAGGGACACCTTCGGAGCGAGGGGGAAGACGATGTCGTGGGCGCCCGTGTCGAGATAGCCCAGCCACCAGGGCTGGTCAGGGGTGTGCTGGGTGAGTACGTCGATCACAGCGCGTTCATGGGCTTGGACACTCACGCCGTCGGGGGGGTAGAAGGTGGCGTAGGCGTCGAACACCGGCGGTATCGCTGTGGTGATCGAGAAACCTTCCGTGGTTTTGCCAGCGATCCAGGCGACGTCGCCGGCCGTACCGATCCGCCAGCTTCGCCCGTCCTTGGTGACCTCTATGGAACCCATCATGATGGGATCGACCTTGGTATTGCGGGGTCTCGCGTCCTCGGGCGCGAGGCCCGGTTCCGGTTCGGTCGACATGCCTGCTCCTTGCCTCGGCCACCCGCCGGGCGCGCCATGGTCGGTATTCACGAGGCCGGGTCTGTAGGCCACCACTTCGACTACGCGCACATGGGTCGAGGGAAGCAGCCCGGCGTGCCATTAGCGTGCCATTGGGCGAGGACAACAGGGGCCAGCCGAGGCCACGAGAGACCGTCGAGACCAGGCGGCCAAGCCGGTGGCCTGCCGGAGATCGACAATTCCCAAGCTGACAGTCAGGATCCCGGCGAGGGCGAGGCAGACAGCTCCAGCTGGTCGCGGCGTACACGGAACTCGTCCAGGCCGTCCTGATCCTTCACATGGTCGACGGCGGTGGAGACGATGAGTGTCTTCCGGCCGGCCCTGTCCAGCTCAGCCCGAAGCACCTGGCAGCGGATGTGAGCAGGGACCGGAAGCGTCGTGGCCGGCGTGGGCTGGTCTCCGTGGAAGAAGATCGGAATCTTGTCTTCGAAGACCCTCGGTTTGCCGTCGGCATCGACCAGGCGTACCCGCACCCAGCCCGGAAAGTCGTACTCGATCAGCTCGACGGCTTGGACCTTCAGCAGTGACCAGGCGGGCGGGCTCGCGTTCATGCGTCGCATGGTGCCAGAGCTACTTGCCGAGCTGACAGCAATCACAGCGGCGATGACAGCAACGGATGACAGCAACGGCACTGGACGGACCGACGCAGCAGCGGACGAGTAGAGCGCCGCGATCAGCCGTTGCCGACACTCCTGCACCGAGCCGGACAGTCCGGCCGAGGCTACGGATCAGATGGCCGTGCGTTTGGTCGGCGTCAGTCCTCATCTAGTCCTCACGATGTCGATCCCTGACCACCGACTTTGAGAGACGTCGAGAGACGCTTCCGCAGGTCAGGCAGGGTTTGCGCAGGTAGGTCGAGGCGGGCAATATGATCTCGTAATGCGTAGGTCGACGGTTCGATTCCGTCAGGCGGCTCGGTACAGAAGCCCAGGTCAGAGACCTGGGCTTCGCCGTTTTCCGAGGTCGACAACCTCGCCTACGGCCGTGCAGTCCGCAGATAGTCCGCATCCCGCGCCGCGACCGCTTCGTCCAGCCGGTTGGCAACGGCGTCCAGGTCGTCACCGAACAGCCCCGCGTGCACGTCCAGCGTCATCGACGCCGAGGCATGCCCGAGCATCCGCTGCACCGCCTTGACGTTGGCGCCCGCCGCCACCGCCAGACTCGCGCCGTGTGCCGGAGGTCGTGCGGAGTCAGCCTGGCCAGCCCGATCGACGCTGCCGCCGGCGCGAAGACCCGCGACCGGAAGTTGGTGTTGCCGGTCCGCCGTTCGGCGCGGTGAACACCAGCGCGTCCCGACGCTTCCCGGCGACGTGCGCGGCCAGCTCGTCAACGAGGAACCGCGGAATCGGCACCGACCAGCCAAGCCGGCCGGCAGCGCGTCGTGATCGAGGTTGTGATCATCGCCTACCCTGGCTCACCGAAGGCGTTCGCCCGCTTTGGAGTCGTCATGCCCTTGCACATCCAGCAGGCTCTTGGCCTCATCGGATTCGGCCTGCTCCTTGGGTTCGTCGGCCTCGTCTGGGTGGCGAACCTCTTCGGTGTCGCAGACGAGCACGCCAGTCGGATCGCGCGGAGTTCATCGACTCGCCGGATGGCTCGCTTGGTGGAAGGTCGCGAGGTGCCCCCGGAGGAGATGAAGCGCCACGGCGGGATGGCCCTCGGCCGGTACATCTGGGGGATTGGGCTCATGCTCTTCGGCTCAATCTTCGTTGGCAATGGCGTTGTTGACCTGATCTCAGCAGCAGCCGAGTAACAGCACGCGGCCAATCGGGTGGCACAGCGCTCGACCCCTCACCAGGCGCCATCTCGGGGCTCCGCCCCGAACCCCGGCGCCCCGCTCCTTCATGGATGACAGATCAGGCTCGGAACGTGGGTGACACGTCCGGCTAGAACCCACGGATGGGCATCTCCAGACGAGCGGGACTCTGGTCAGCGAACGGACACGTCGCAACGGGCGACTTTCGTCGGATCCACGCGCTCCGGCAGCTCGGCGATACCGCGCGCGGTTGCTTGCTGGCCGGGCTCAACAAGGACCGACACGAGCGGCTCACCGAGTTTGGTCAGCCGAGATCCTGACGCGTCCTCCGCCCAGTAGAGCATCGAATGAGTTCCTGGGTACCCCTTGTCGTTGAAGACCACGGCGGTCACGACAACCGTGGAACCGCGGACGTCACACCCTTTGACGGCGGCGGACCCACGGATCTTCTCCTCGGTCGTCTCCCTGCGCGACAACCAGAAGAGGTAGATCGAGATGCCTGCGACCAGTACGGCAAGGAGGAGCGCGGCAACGCGCAACACACGACCTGCTAGAGCATGCGACGGGCCCGACGCCCGATCAGCAGCCCCGGGACTGGCTGAACCTGTCTGCGCCACGTTAGATCCCGCCTGTGAGGACGTGGGAAAGGGTAGACCGACGCCCGGTTCCATCCAATGTCGGGTCTCAGGACCTGCGTGACAGAACAGTCTCAAGACGTGAGTGACACTTTCGGCTAGCCGGGTGGTGACGGCGGCTCGGGTGGGCGTCCGCGGGCGCGGGCTGCGTCGGCGATGGCGATCCGGGCGAGGACCGCGATGGCGGCGATGGCGGCCAGTAGCGGCGGTACGAGGAGCATCGGCGGTGTCAGGGCGACCAACACGAGCAGTCCGATCACCCGGTCCCGGGACACGCGGCTGAACACCGCGTACTCGAAGAAGGAACGCCCGACCAGGAACAGCGCGGGCCCGCCGAGGATGACGGCGACCCAGGCCGGCCGTGTGTGCCCGAGTGGATGAGCGATGACGAGTTCGTCGCCCACCGCGGTCGCGACGATGCCGGCCATCATGAGCAGATGAGCGGTTAGCGCCGACAGGGCTAAGCGGTCTGGGTCGGGCGCCGCTGCGATGGCAGCCGGCAACAACACCCCCGAGCGGTAGATGTAGATCCGCCAGAACAGCACCGTGCCGACGAACGACACCATGAACGCCGCGGTCCGATCAGCCGCGAAGCCGCTGCCACTGAGGGTCAACGCGGTGACCAGGATCAACTCGCCGAGCGCGATGATAAAAAGCTGCCGGTACCGCTCGGCCAGATGCTCGGCCGCGATCGGGAACTCCGATTCGGGCGAGCGACCCAACCCCGGCGTGGGGAAGCGGAATCCGCGTGCCGTGTAGTCCACGGCCACCGCCAGCGTCCACAGCGCCCCGCGCGCCGCACCGTGCACGGCCGCACCCGCGATCCACGGCACCGCCGACACACCGAACCAGAACAGCACCCGGATGCTTCTGCGTTGCAACTCGTGGCCACGCAGGGCGAGGACGAGGAAGAGTTGGCGGCCGACATGGATGGCGACGTACGTGCCTGCGAAGACCAGGCCTCGCTCGCCGAACGCATCGGGCAGCGCGACCACCATCACCAAACTGCCGAGCATGCTCGCGGTCACCAGCAGCTGTATCGCCAACCGCTGCGGGTCGTACAGGTCGGTTATCCACGCCGTGATGGACCAGACCCACCACATCGCCAACAGCAGCACCAGCGTCTGGAAGCCGCCGCTCCACGTGAGATCCTGGATCAGCCCGTGCGAGAGCTGGACGAGCGCGACGACGAACACCAGGTCGAAGAACAGCTCCAGGAAGTTCGACCGCCGCGCCTCCCCGGGCTTTCGCAGCAGCTTGGCGCCGCTCGTCGTCATCATCCCGCCCGTTCTGCCGGCTTTGTCGGAGCCTTGAAGCATTCGTACCACGCGGCGACGTTGGCGAGGAGGATCTGCGGCCGCGGCCGCGTTACACGCGCGGCGACGGTAGAGGCCGGTCAGTTCCTGCTATCCGTCGCCGCCGGCTCGGATCAGACCGTCGACCTGGCCCAGGCATCGCGGCGGTGCTCCAGACGGCGGAGCGTCACCAAGGTCCTGATACCGATCTTTCACGCAAGTCCTGGAACCCGACAGGCCGGCCGCCGGCGAAGTGGACGCTCCTATTGTTCGTCAAGTGGCGTCGTGGGTGACTGGCTGAGCCCGTAGAGCTCGTTGAGGTCGAGCAGGTGGTGGCCGAGTACTGATGCTGTTCGAAGGTTGAGCACGAGCGCCATGAACACGTTCGGGGTCCCGCACGCGATGAGGACGTGCTGATGCGTCCCGTCGGGCATTTGCCAGACGTTAGTTACTTCCTCACGGCTGAAGTCGTGGCCGGCAAAGTGATCATGGGGGATAGCGTCGAAGTAGGACCAGAAGTCGAAGGGAGGACGTTCATCGACGTCGACTGGTGTTGGCGGTGTCCCGATCGTGGCGGTGAACTCGTCTGCCGTCAGTAGTCGCACCTGGTCATGGTGCCCGCTCTGTTGGGCTAGGTGCGAGGTGGGTGAAGGCTTCCCGCGCGATGTAGCGCTTGAGGCAGCGCATGATCTCGGTCTTGCTCTTGCCCTCTGCGGTCCGGCGGGTGACGTAGTCCTTGGTGGGTGGTGGCAGCGCATGCGGACGAGGGCGATGCGCCAGAGGGCGCGGTTGGCGTCGCAGTCGCCGCCACGGTGCAAGCGGTGGCGGTCGGTGCGTCCGGAGCTGGCGAGGATGGCGGCGACGCAGAGCCGGGCGAAAGCCGCTTCGGAGTGCAGTCGGTGAGGATTGTCGCCGGCGGTGACGAGCAGTTGTCCGGCGGTGTCGACGCCGACGCCAGGCAGCGCGACCAAATCCGGGGGCGGCGGAGGTGACGAGGGCGGCCAGGTGGCTGTCGAGGTCGTCGATCTCGGCCTGAAGACAGCAGCGGTGACAGCAACAGACCTCGACGAGGACGCGCGCTGGCGGAAGCGTGCGGACAGTCGTCCGAGGTCGCGAACGCGGACATCCGACGCCGGACGGCCCGCAGAGAGCTTGTAAGCGAGTAGTCCGGGCCTGCGGGCCGACCGGACCCCGTCACCGAACAGCGCGGGCCACACGTGCCCACAGCGGCACCGACTGCAGTGACTAGTCAGCGACGTGGATGACGATCTTGCCGCGGCGTTTGGCCGTCTCGAGCGCCTCGTAGCCGGAGCGCGTCTCAGTGAGGGGCAGCACGCGGTCCAGCACCGGCCTCAACCGGCCGTTGTCGACGAGCTCGGCGATGGAACGCAACGCGTTCTGGTCGGGCTCGACGATGAAGTAGACCCCGCGGACGCCGTGCCGGGCTGCTTCCTGCTGGTCGGGTGGGGTGACGAGGGTGACCAGGACACCGCCCGGTTTCAGGACCGACCAGGACCGCGACTGCGTGGCTCCCCCCACAAGATCAACAACCGCGTCCACGTCGCGAACGTGACCCTCGAAGCGGTCGTGCGCATAGTCGATAACCTGCTCGGCACCCAGACCCTTGACGAATTCCAGGTCGGCCGCCGCCGCCGTGGCGCTCACGCGAGCACCGAGACCGGCCGCGAGCTGCACCACGAAGATCCCCACGCCGCCGGCGCCGCCCTGCACCAGCACGTGCTGGCCGGCCTGCAGGTCAGCGTGATCCACCAGGGCCTGCCAGGCACTCAACGCAGCCAATGGGAGCGCCGCGGCGTGGTCGTGGTCAACGTTCGCGGGTTTGGCCGCCAGGACGGCCGCGGGCAGGGCGACGTACTCGGCCGCCGCGCCATCGCGGGTGAAAGGGATCAAGCCGTAGACGGCCTCCCCCACGGCGGGGCTCTCCACCCCCGCCCCGGACGCCGCGACGACTCCGGAGAACTCATGCGACGGGATGATCGGAGTGCGCTCAGGTCCTGACCCGTCCGAGCTGTACGTCCAAGTCTGCGGCCAGGTGAGCTCAGTGGGTGTCATGGAAGCAGCCTTCACGGCCACCAACACCTCACCAGGCCCCGGCTCGGGCCGCGGCGCCTCCTCGTACACGAGCTGCTCCGGCCCGCCTCTGGTGTGAGCTCTCACGGCGTGCATCGTGCTCATCCGACTACTGCTCCCTCCCGACCGTATTTCGATCAGCCCGCCGGCCGCCCCTTGGCGATAAACCGCAGGTCAACTCCCGCATTATCTGGCAGTTCGGCAGCCGCCTGTCGGACTTCCGTAACCCTTGCCCCTTCGGTGCAGAAGCGCGCTGGATCAGGGGCGCTCCCGGGCAGCAGCACGCGGCGGACGTCTGGCGGCGACCGCCGAAGCCAAGGCGTGAGGGTTGGCGCATCAGAACAGGAGCAGGATCCCGTCGAGCAGCCAAGCGAGCAGCCAAACCAGCGAGCATGACCGGACGACGGCGGACCGGGACGCCATGTCCGGCATGAGGACCAGGCCGTGGACCTGGTGGATTACATCGCCGCCTCCGGGTCGAGTCCTTGAACAGTCCTTGTCCCGTGCAGCGAACGCCTCGTCCAGCGGGTTGGCTGCTGATCCTCACGCCCAGGCCACAGCCATCCCGCGCCGACTCGGCTAAGAAGACAAGAACGGGTCAGCGGCGTCGTTGATGAGGTTGGTGGACCTATAGCGGTTCCAGATCTCATTGATCTTGACAGGTTCCGAGCTAACGCCACAATCATGCGATGGGCCGGCTCATGCATTGGGTGCGGATTGCTGCGGGTGTCACCGGACGTGGGGTGAGTCCTGACCGGCTGCGCGCGGCGGTCGCCGGTCGTACTGTCCTCGTGACCGGCGCGTCTGAGGGGATCGGCGCGGCGACTGCCCGCCGGCTGGCCGAGGCGGGCGCCGTTGTACTTCTTGTGGCACGCACGGCGTCGCGGTTGGAGCAGGTTCGGGACGAGATCGTGGCGGGCGGCGGCGTGGCGTACGTTCACCCCGCTGACCTCTCAGTACCCGCGGAGGCCGCCGCGCTGGCGAAGGAGTTGCTGACGCGGTACCGCCGGATCGATGTGGTGGTCAACAATGCCGGGCGGTCGATCCGCCGTGCGGTGGCCGACACCGCCGACCGGTTCCACGACCTCGAACGCACGATCAACCTGAATTACCTGGGGCCGGCGCAACTGCTGCTGGTGCTGCTGTCCGGCATGCGGACCACTGGCGGTGGGCACGTCGTGAACGTCTCGACGGCCGGACTCGCCATCAACGCCCCGCACTGGTCGGCGTACCACGCCTCGAAGGCGGCGTTCGACACGTGGCTGCGCACTGCCGCCGCGGAGCTGCGGCATGACGACGTCACCGTCAGCACCGTGTACTGCAACCTGGTACGTACCCGGATGCTTGCACCTACCGCGCACTACCGGCGTGCGCCGGCGATGTCGGCCGACGAGGCGGCGGGCATCGTGTGCCGCGCCGTCGCGCGCCCGCGGACCTGGTGGCCATGGTGGGCTCGGCTCGGTTCGGCGGCGGCGGCCGCGCTGCCCCGTGCGGTGGAGGGGGCGCTCGCCGCGGGGCTACAGGTGGTGGCGGCGACCGAACCGGTACGGGTCATGGTCGGCGCGGGCCTTCTGCGGCCGGGCCGGCTGGTGCGGTTGGCGCGGGCTGGCCGTCGCCACGGGCGTACCCTCGCCACGGCGGTCGCCGCCGGGTCGCCGACGGCGGTCGCCGTGATCGATGAGGACGGACCGGCCACGTACGGGGAACTCGACACGGCCGCCGGCAGGTGCGCGGCGGCGGCCCAGGCGACCCTCGGCGTACAGCCTGGTGACCGGGTGGGCCTCGCCTGCCGCGACCACCGCGGCTTCGTCGCGGCGGCGGCCGGCTTGGCCCGCGCCGGCGCTGACGTGCTGCTGCTGCCCCCGGACCTGCCCGCCGACCGGCTAACCGACCTGGTGACCCGGGAACGCCTGGTCGCGCTGGTACACGAGTCGGGCGCGCCGGCGTGCCGGGTGCCCGCCGTGCCGATATCCGTGCTGCTGGCTGGCGACCCGGCGACGTATCCGCCCCGCGGGCGCGGCAAGGGCCGGATGTCGGTGCTCACGTCCGGCACCACTGGCACCCCTCGCAGTGTGTCCCGACCCCTGCCGGTGCGCATGCTTCTCGGCCCGGCCATCACCCACCTGCGGCTCACCCCGGTCCGCCCTGGGGAACCGATCGCCGTAGCCGCACCGGTCCACCACGGCTACGGGCTGACGTACCTCTCGGCCGGCCTGACCCTCGGCGGCCCGGTGGTGCTGGTCAGCGGCCGCGACACGCAGGGCATCCTCGACGCGGTTGAGGAGCACCGCGCCCGGTTGCTTGTCGCACTGCCCATCCAGCTGCGGCGCATGTGCGACCTACCCGTGACCGATCGCCCCCCGCTTCGGCACCTGCGGGCGGTGATCAGCGGCGCCGCCCCTCTACCGGCCGAACTCGGCGAGCGGCTGCGCGGACTCTTTGGCGACCGCGTCTTCAACATGTACGCGACGACCGAGGCAGGCTGGGCCGCGATGGCCACGCCTACCGACCTGCGAGCCGCGCCCGGCACGGTCGGCCGGTCACCGCGAGGCGTACGACTGCGGGTCGTCGACCGCGCTGGCGCGCCCCTCCCACCCGGCCACGTCGGCGAGGTACAGGTCAGCGGATGGCAGCCGGGCGGAGCGTGGCTCGCCACTGGTGACCTCGGCCACCTCGACCTGGTGGACCGGCTCCTGCTCGACGGCCGGATCGACGACATGATCGTCTCCGGTGGAGAGAACGTGTACCCGGGCCCCGTCGTCGCCGTGATCACCAGCCACCCCGACGTAGCAGACGCCGTGCTGCGGCCGGTACCCGACGAGGAGTTCGGCCAGCGCCTGTTGGCCACGGTCGAGGTGCGTACAGGTCGCACGTTGACCGAGGCCAGCCTCCGCGAGTGGCTACGGCACCGGCTCACCCGCGCCGAGCTGCGTCGTGACATCGTCATCGTCGCGACGTTGCCCCGCTCGGCCACCGGCAAGCCGACCCGGGACCGGTAACCAAGTAGCCGCCCGGGTCCGACACCGTGACCATCAACGGCCGGGACGACGACGGGCGCGGCCTGCGGCTGGGCCATCCCGAGTGACGCCAGCCGGGCCAGGTCACGCCCCATGAAGTCCCTCGGCCCGAAAATCGGGCACAAAGCACCCGACAGCCTCCGCGACGTCCTGCGACAACGCGACCAGGTCGCCACCGAGGTCGAGAGGATCCTTGACGGCAGAAAGCAGGCCCGGGCGGAAAGCCCGGGCCTGCTCTGCGGGACCAGCACGTCTAGTCGACGAAGACCACCGCGCTCACCGCGCTCTGGAAGGAGGTCGCGGTGCCCGCATACGTCGCCCGCCAGTAGCCGGGGCCCGGCTCGTCGAGGAACGCCTCGAACGAATACCCCTCCGGGTTCGTCGGGTTGTACGAGATGTCGAACGAGCTGACCGTGTGCCAGCCGGCGGTGCCGTCCTTGGAGAACTGGATGTCGACCGGCATTTGTCCGGGCGTGGAGTTGTCCAGGAACTGCAGGTGCCCGTGCAGCCACACCTGGCCGTCCGCGCTCCGCTCGCCGAAGAAGTCGGTGAACTGGGTGCGGTTCAGCACGACCACCTGCTTGTCCACGTGGGTGACCGTGGTGACGAACGGGTCCGGGTTATAGGTGGAGACCCGCAGCGTCCCACCCCAGAACGGGCTGACCGTGACCTGGTACCGCCCCTGCCCGTCCGTGCTGGTGGCGCCCAGCAGCGTGCAGTAGTCGCGCGTGTCGCAGTACGAGACGTAGACCGGCGCATCGGGCATCGGCCGCCACTCCTGCGGCGTCTTCCAGCTCAACTCGCCGGTGAGAGTGACCTGTTCACCGTTGATCACGGTGTCGCGGTCGAGGTCCGCGGTGATCCGGGTGTCCGCCAGCCGGACCTCCGGGGCCTGGGTGTCGGCGTACGCCTGGAGGTAGAAGCGCCGCGAGTCGTCCCAGAGCGTGGTGAGGTAGCCGGCCTCGTCGGCGTACTGGACCTCCGTGGTCAGCTCGAAGTGGCCGACCTTTCCGGAGACCCCGTCGGCCGGGTTGCCGTACCAGGTGACGAACTCGATCGGGAAGTTCTCGACCGGCTTGACGTCGCCGGTGCCGGGCCACCGGCCCATCAGCCGACCGGAGGCGGTGACCTTTCGCTTGTCGTACGAGACGGTCCGGGTGACCTTGAGGTCCTTGAAGAACATCTTCACCATGTACGCCAGGAATCCGACCGACCGCTGCTCGACGTGCACGCCGTCGGCGTCGGTGATCTCCGAGTCCAGCCGGTAGGCGCCGAGCTCGGGAAGGATCACCGCGTCGTCCGCCTGCCACCAGCCGTTCTGCTCGGTGCCGTTGACCAGGTGGAACGAGTCGACGACGGCGACCTCCTGCTCGGTCGCCGGCGAGATGACGTGGATTTTGATGCTGGCGACCCCGGCGTCGGCGCTCACGCCGACCTGGATTCGGCCCAGCTCCTCCTCGACGCTGCTCGCCCAGAGCACCGCCGGCGCGGCGGACGCCGCCTGGGCCGCCGTCGGCGCGAGACCGGCGGCGGCGACGCCCACCGCGATCGCCACCGCAGACACGAATTTCCGCACTAATTTCCTCCCCGTGGAATGGATGGGCCCCGCCGGTCGAGTGGTCACGGCCGTGCGGGGAGAGGCCGACCCTCGGACCGGTCGAACGACGGTGCTGCCGGAGACGGCACATCCCTCGGGACGGCTCGTCGGCGAGCGCCCGCCGAACGGCCGGGCCAGCCAAGACGGTCGAATTGTGCCCGCCTGCCGTACGCTCCACAATCCTCTTTCGGGCCGACCCGGCGATCCGCCGTCACCGGCACGCCCTCCGCCCTCGCGCAGCGCCACGTGCGCCACCGCGAGCGCGCCATCCGATCAGACTTGCCGGCCTGCCGCGAACGCCGACGCGCCGCGGCCATCGGCCGGGTCGGCACCCGCACCACCTGGTGCCCGGCACGCGGCAAGTCGCCTTTCAGAGGAGGAGATCCGCTGTTCCCGTTCCATCAAGGCTTCGGGTGGGGGCAGATGCCAATCTGGTTGGTCGCAAGCCTGGTGTTGGGATTGCCTCTCGGGGGAGTGGGGCCACCATTCGGCGTCGGGGACCACTCGGCGTTCTCGCGGCCCTCGTCGCTCCCGTCGGTGCGGCGCTCAACATGGTGGTGCTGCCACGGCCGGCGGAGAGCCCTGTGGCGGAGTTGGTCATGCTGACCGTCTGGGGTGCCGCCGCGACGGCCACCGTTCTGGTCGTGGCATGTGCCGTCCGTGTCCGGCGGCGCGGTGATCGCGACTCCGGCGCCGTCGTGGCCGCCGGGGCCCTGGACGACCGCGTTGGTGGGGTCGTCAGCGGGTCATAGCCATTGCAAGAGCGAGGCGATCGTGACTGTGGCCTGGTATCGGGTCGGGTCTACTTTCGGTGCAGTTCGGCTCCGAGGCCGTGGGTTCGGGATGCCTGGTGCGGTTTGTTGGATGCTGGCACGATGTCCGCCATGACGATCTCCGACCCCAAGGCAGACCTGCTCGACTACCTGCAAGGGGCTCGCGGTGCGATGTTGTGGAAGCTCGACGGGCTGACCGAGTACGACGTCCGCCGCCCGCTGACGCCCACCGGGACCAACCTGCTGGGGCTGGTCAAGCATCTGGCACGTGGCGAGTTCGGGTACTTCGGCGAAACCTTCGGGCGTCCAAGTGACGCCGTCGCACGATGGCCGGAGGGCGAGCAGGCTTGGGATCCGTGGGCACTGCCGACAGAGTCGCGCGAGTCCATCGTCGGTCTGTACCGGCAGGCCTGGGTGCATGCGGACGCGACGATCGAGGCGCTGCCGCTGGACGCGGTCGGCCGGGTGCCGTGGTGGGGCGATGGCGGCGAGGTGACGCTGCATCAGGTCTTGGTCCATGTGACTGCTGAGACGCAGCGCCATGCTGGTCATGCCGACATCATCCGAGAGCTGATCGATGGCGCGGTCGGCCTTCTCAGCACGTCGACCAATATGCCGCCGCCGGATGCGGCGACATGGGCCGCCCATCGAGACATGGTGGAGCGGAATGCGCAGGAGGCCGCCCGATAACGGTCAGGGTCCACGTTGGACTGCCGAGGCACCGACTTTCGGCGAGAAGCAGCGCGACAGGACAGTCGCTGGGGTCTCACCAGCCACCGCATGACCCTGATGATCTGCCGCCGTTGCCGGTACGTGCTGCACTTCTATGACCGCAACAGCATTTTCGACTTCGACTGACAGCTCACGGATGCCGGGCCGATCGAGCGGCGGGGCTGACGGCGGCTCGACCCGCCTCGCGTAGCGAACGCGCCGCCGTCGAGCCCCGCCTTCCGATACCCGCAACCAGCGTCGACCTCACCCGACAGGTCCGCGCGGTGGGTCCGGCCATTGTGTCCCCACTTGCCACTTTCATCGGTCATCGAGGCAACCGGTGCCTTCACGGCGATTGAGCGCGGTATTTCCGGGCGGACAACGTCCGACGATGCGAGTGGTTAATCTCGGCCCGGATCCACGTACGGGGATGATCCACTTCCCGTCATGCTGCGCCGATCTCGGCCGGAAGGCGTCCCGCTGACGCCGCGACAAGTGGAAGGGAAACAATGAAAGCCAAGAGTCTGATCGGGAGGGTCGCGTTCGTCTCGGCCCTCGCCGGGGTGGCGAGCCTCTTCGCCGTCACGCCGGCCTCCGCCCACTGGACCACCTGGGTCAAGGACCGCAACAGCTGCCGGTACAGCGGCGGCACGGTGACCGACCACAGCTACGCGTGGACGGAGAAGCAGTTCGGTAGCTGCGCCGGCCACGCCTGGCTCTACACCAAGACCAACAAGGGCGTCATCTGGTCGGGCGACAGCGCGTCGCTCGTCGGCCACTACGCCCCCTCCGGGTCGTACTTCACCCTGGTCGGCCACAAGTCCCAGTCGGGCGAGAGCTACACCTACTACAGCCACTAGGTGAGCCGGGCGAGGGGTGGCGGTCACCCGGCACCCCTCGTCGTGCTGTCGGGCGGCCCGGCCGTGGTTCTCGGGCATCCAGTCGGCGGTCCTTGGGTGCAGATCCCGTCCGGTGCCGGGACAGCGGCGGGCACGCGGTGGCCAGACCGGCGCTGCCGGGCATGGCAGTGGGTGACGTTGTTTCGATCAGGTAGGTGGGCGTGAAGACTCTGCGGAATCCTGGACCGGTAGCTGTCGTCCTGGCTCTGGTAGCCGGTGGTCTGCTGGTTGGCTGCTCCTCCCGGTCCGACGCGGGGGAGCGAACCCGAGACGAGGCCGCCGCGTCGCCGACGGCCGCCGCGTCCCCGGTCGCCACCGACAGCGTGGTCTCGGTACGGATGACCAGGGCGGAATACGAGGTCGCGGTCGGTGAGCTGAAGAGCTGCCTGACCCGGTCGCAGGTCGAGCTGGTCAACGAGGGGTGGGACCCGGTCGATCAGCAGGGCATGCTGCTCGGCTACCGGGCTCCCCAGTTGGCGGACGAGAAGGTTCTGGAGGTCGCCCGTCAGTGCCGGGCGGCCCACTTCGACGTCGCGGCGGCCCGGTTCCGCCGGGACAACGCGCCCCGCATGGAGCCGCCTCTGATGAAGGCCGTGCAGGCCTGCATGAAGGACAAGGGGTTCAAGGTCACCGGCCGTGAGGAGAACCCGGACGACCTCGTCGCCGCGGCTCCCAAGGACAAGATCTGGGAGGTGGCCGACTGTGTCCGGCTGAGCAGTCGGAAGCTCTATCCCGACAAGCCCGTCGAATTCCCCTGACGTTTCTGGCGGGCGACCGCGAGGCCGGGCGCTGGGCCAAAACCGCCGGTTCGTGCCGCGTCAGGGCTGACGCGCGCTGCGTCGCACCCGTACGTGCAGGGTGGCCAGGAGAGCGGCGAGCACCAGCGAGACGACAGCCAGGGCCACCGTGCCCCACGTCGCGACTCCGTTCAGCGACCCCGCTCAGGGTGAGCACCGCGATCGCCTGTTGGGTCAGGAACAGGCCGACGCAGGCACTCAGCAGGAGCGTCTCGGCGACCCCCTGCGCGCTGTAGACCCGGGTGCGCATGATCGGTGGGACGTGGGCGCCGGCCAGTTCCCGCTCGCCGTACTCTCCGGTCTCCCGGTTCAGGCCGGCGAAGAGTCTCTGCCGCAGCAGCCGAAGCTCCCCGTCGTAGAGCGGATGACCGCGCCCAACTTACGGACCGCCGCATAGATGGCGAAGCTGATGACCATCAGGATGAAGCAGAGCAGCGCTCCGCCGAGGACAAGCAGGTCGTCGTCCCTGCGACTCAGGGCCGCGACGCTGGTGAGGAGGCCCGCCGAGGCGAGCAGAGCGGTGAAGAAGAAGCCCAGGTAGTGGGCCCGCTGCGTCTCGAGATGGCGGTGGTGCTGCCAGTTCTGGCTGCTCTCGTGGATCAGGGCGGCGCTGATCAGACGATCCCGCTCCGCCCGGTGCCCGGAATCTGCCATGGCCGCCTCATGCATCGATGAGAACAGGTGACGGCAAGAGGTGGCGACGCTGTCGATCGGCATCGGGCACGCGTACGGCGGGCGGCCGTGGCCACCCGCCGTACCGGTCGTCTCCGTTCGAACCCTCCCCCGCCAGGCCCGTGCCGGCCGGCGGCTCAGCTGCCCGTGGTGCCCGAGTTGGCGGCCGCGACCAGGACCAGGATGAACCAGATGACGCCGAGGATGGTGAAGATGTAGCTCAGCACGAGCCCGGCGGTGGCGAGGCCGTTGCCCTGCTCGCCGGTGCGGCGGATCTGCTTCTTGGCGATGTGCCCGAAGACGATGCCGACCGGCGAGAAGACGAAGGCGAAGACCAGCGACAGGATCGCCATGACGTTGGTGCCGCGGACCTGACCGCCGGCGACGGGAGCCGGGTGGCGGTGCTCGGCGCCCGGGTCGGTGTATGCGGGCTGGCTCATCGAAGCCTCCTTTGTGAAGTGTGACGTGTGGGCCTCCCTGCTTTCCGATTCGACTCTCGCGCAAACATGCTGCTCGATGCCCCGATTGGACTGCGTGAACAGGCGGGCGGCCCGGACCGTCACGCCGGTCCGGGCCGCCCGCCCACATCCATGCCTTACTGGTACGGCTCAGCCGTCCTCGCGGTCCGGGCTCTCCAGCCGGAAGAAGTTGCTCTGCCTACCGTCGGAGCGCTCCTCCTGGTAGATGAAGTTGAGCCGGCGCTGGTCGAAGGCGGCGAACCAGTCCTCCCAGCTGATCTCGCTCAGCCGCTGCTCGCGGCCGTTGGCCGGGAAGTCGAAGCGGAGTACGCCGGCGTGCCCGTCGTGCTCGCTGCCGTCCACCGTGGTCGGCACGCCGCCGCGCTGCTCCGCCCACTGCCGGATCACCTCGTGGTCCGTGGTGACCAGGCTGCGGCCGGGCCGCTCCGGCTCGTCGTCGGTGGAGGTGATCTCCTGCGAGTACTTGATCGACTTCGAGGTGTGCGGACCGGTCCGTACGCCGCCGTCGGTCGACGCCGAGCCGGAGGACCGGCCGGAGCGCTTGTCGCCGCCGGTGGACGAGTCGTCCTTCAAACCCTTGATCAGTGCCTTGACCAGGTCGTCCTTGTGCATGCCGGCGGTGTCGGCGACGCCGCGCTCCCGCAGCCGGCGGCGCAGCTCGTCGACCTTCAGCCGAGCGATCTCGCTCTCGTTGATGTCGGGGGTGTTCGGGGTCTGGTTACCCGGGGGATTCTTGGTCGCGGTCGAGCCGCCGCGTCCCGAGCTGTTCTGCGTGGGCATCGAACGTCTCCTCTCTCGACCCGTGTCTGGGGCTGCCCGCCACGCGGGCGGGCCGGGCCATGACGATCATCTGTACCCTCACCGAGCAGCTCAAACGTGCACCCCGGCACCCGACCTACTGGCGGTAGAGCGTCTCCAGGTACGCCGGGCCGTACCGGCGCTCCAGATCGGCCAGGCTGTCTCCGGTGTCCTCCACCTCGTTGATCAGCCGGGCTCGGGTGGGCAGGACGTCCGGCTGCCAGGTTTCCGGCCGCCACAGCTCGGAGCGGAGGAACGCCTTCGAGCAGTGGTAGAAGATCTGCTCGACGGCCACCTCCACGGCGAGGATCGGCCGGTGCCCCTTGACCAGCATGTCGTCGAAGTACGCGGCCTCCCGGATCAGCCGGGCCCGCCCGTTGATCCGCAGCGTGTCCGGCCGCCCCGGGATCAGGAAGATCAGCCCGACGTGCGGGTTGTCCAGGATGTTGCGGTAGCCGTCCGCCCGCCGGTTCCCCGGCCGCTCGGGAATCGCGATCGTGGTGTCGTCCAGCACCCGGACGAAGCCGGCCGGGTCGCCCTTCGGGGACACGTCGCAGCTGCCGTCCGCGCCGGCGGTGGCGATCAGGCAGAACGGCGAGGCGGCCAGCCACTGCCGGTCCCGCTCGTGCAGCACGACGCGCTCCTTCGTCACCGCCCGGGGCATCGGCGCCCCCAGCAGTTCGCGCAACTCTTCGTGTGAGGTGATCTCCACCGTCACGTCCGCCTCCCCCGACCGTTGATCTCGGTGGCGGTCACTGCGCGCGCAGGCCGCCGCCCGTCAGCCTAGAAGGGTGCGGCGAGCCGGGGTTTGTCCACCGACGCGGTGGGTACCGGCTCACACAGCGCCCCCGATGCGAGCAGTGGAGGCCCACCATGGAGAGCCGACTGAAGGTGCTCGGCCACCCCGTGCACCCGATGCTGGTGATGTTCCCGGTGGCGCTCCTCGTCACGGGCACGATCTTCGACCTGGTCGACACGGTCGGCGGGCCGGACTTCCTCGCCGAGGTGGCGTACTGGAACATCACCGTCGGCCTCGTCGGTGGCCTGCTGGCGGCGGCGGCCGGGTCCTTCGACCTGCTCGCCATCCCGGCGAGCACCCGCGCGAAGCGGGTGGCGCTCACCCACGCCGCGGCCAACGTCGCGGTCATCCTGCTCTTCGCCGCCGTCTGGGTGGTCCGGCTCAACGCCGACTCCCGGGCGGCCGGCGGCGCGCTGATCGCCATCGAGCTGGTCGGGGTGGCCATCCTGGGCGTCAGCGCCTGGCTCGGCGGCGAACTGGTCGACCGGCTCGGCGTCGGGGTCGACCCGGAGGCCGGCCTGGACGCGCCCAGCTCGCTGCGGCCCCCGGCGGCCACCCAACGGATCGGAGACGTGCGATGACGGAACAGCAGGGTCGGGGCTGGCGGGGACGGCAGCAGGGCTGGGACCCGATGGGGGAACTCCAGTCGCTGCGCTCCGAGCTGAGCCGCCTGGTCGGCGGCGCCCGGGGTGGCTCACCGGACGTCGAGCTGACCGAGACCGCCGACGGCTGGGAGGTGGTCGTCCGGCTGCCCGGTGTCGCGCCTGAGGAGGTCGCCGTCGAGCTGGACGATCGGGAGCTCTGCGTGCGGGCCCGCTCCGAGGCGGAGGTCAACGCCGACCAGGGCATCCCCGGCGGCTTCGAGACCCGGGGCTTCGAGTACCGGGTCGACCTGCCGTCCCGGGTGGACCCGGACGCGATCGACGCGGTGATGGACCACGGCCTGCTCCGGGTCCACCTGCCCCGGGCGCAGCGGCCCGCGCCGCGCACCATCACCGTCGGCCGTGCCGGCTACCGCGGCGGTCCGGCCGCCGAGGGCAGGGCCACCCTGGCCGATCCGGCGGCGGACCGGGAGCTGCACCACCCGGACACCACCCTCGACGAGATCGACCGGCCGTAGGGTCGCGTGACCGCCCCGTCCCTGCTCGGCCCGGTGGGCGAGCGCGTACCCGACGTGGACCGGATCGCCGTGCTGCGGGCCAACGCGCTCGGCGACTTCATCTTCCTGCTGCCGGCGCTGGAGTCGCTGCGGGCCGCGTACCCGGCGGCGGAGATCGTGCTGCTCGGCGCGCCGTGGCACGCGAAGCTCTGGCGCGACCGGCCCAGCCCGGTGGACCGGGTCCTGGTGATCCCGCCGGCCCCCGGCATTCGGGACCTGGGGCCGGGGGAGGAGCCGTCGTCGATGGACGACTTCCTGGAGCGGGCCGCGAAGGAGGGCTTCGACCTGGCGTTGCAGGTGCACGGCGGGGGCGGTAACTCCAACCCGATCGTCAGCCGGCTCGGCGCCCGGGTCACCGCCGGCCTGCGGGCCGAGGGCGCGCCGCCGCTGGACCGGTGGATGCGCTACGTCTACTACCAGCACGAGGTGATCCGTTACCTGGAGGCGGTCGCCCTGGTCGGGGCGCCGGCCACCACCGTCATCCCGTCCCTGGCGGTGACCGACGCCGACCGGGCCGAGGCGCTGCGGGTGCTCGGCGCGCCGGACCGACCCCGGGTGGCGCTGCACCCCGGCGCCACCGACACCCGCCGCCGCTGGCCCGCCGAACGCTTCGCCGAGGTCGCCCGGTCGCTGCACCGCGACGGGTACGAGGTGCTGGTCACCGGCACCCCCGCCGAGCAGGAGGTGGTGGACGCGGTGGTCGCGGCGGCCGGCGTGCCGGTCCGTGCCCAGGTCGGCACGCTCAGCCTCGGTGGGCTGGCCGCGGCCTACCAGGGCGCCGCGCTGGTCGTCTCCAACGACACCGGCCCGCTGCACCTCGCCGGGGCGGTGGGCACCCCGACCGTCGGCGTCTACTGGCTGGGCAACCTGATCAACGGCGCCACCCCGCTACGCGCCCGGCACCGACCGATCGCCTCCTGGACGACGCACTGCCCGGTCTGCGGCGTGGACTGCACCCCGGGGATCTATCCGCACCGCCCCGGCACCGGGGACTGCCCGCACCGGGACTCCTTCGTCGCCGACGTGCCGGTGGTCGAGGTGCTGGAGGCCGCCGCCGAGCTGCTCCGACCGGAGCCGGGCGCGTCCCGGGCGTGAGCCGCGGACTCAGGCCGGTTGCGGGGCGTCGGACTCGATGAGCACGACCTCCCACGCCTCCACGTCCCGCTCGGTGACCGTGGTCGGTGACTCCAGGTGGTACGCCCCGCTGGGCAGGACCCCGGCGCCGCCGTACCGCGCCATCACGGAGAGCTGCGCGGCGACATCCTCGCCCTGGTGCCTCTCCTGCACCCGCCGCCAGAAGTCGAAGCCCCCGGAGTCGACCAGCGCCGCCCGGTCGTAGAGCACGCACCCGCCGATCCAGGAGACCTTGTACGCCCGCCACGCGCCCGCCGGCAGGTCCAGCTTCTCCGTGACGTGCAGCAGGTTCGCCGCCGGGTGCAGGGCCGCCCGGTGCCACTCGGGGGTGTCCGGCCGGATCCGCTCGGGCACCGGTGGGCCGTCCCACTCCTCGTAGTGGCCGTGCGTCTCGGGGCGCACGTCGTCGGCGTACGACAGGCCGTGCACCGCGTTGCCGACGAACCCGCAGCCCAGCTCCCCGATCGCGGTGACCAGCCGGTCCAGGGTGCCCGGCTCCAGCCAGACGTCGTCGTCGAGGCAGAGCACGTACCGCGCCGCCGACTGGTCCAGCAGGTACGCGCGGTGCTCGGCCAGGCCGCGTCGAGGCAGCCGCCGGGTCAGCAGCACCGGGTGCCCCCGGTAGCGCAACGCCCGGGCCATGGTGGCCGCCGCCGGGTGCGCGTACGCGGGGTCGCCGTCGGACTGGTCGCTGACCACCACCCCGAACCCGGGCAGGCCCTCCTGGGCGGCCAACCCGGAGAGGGTGACCGCCAGCTCGGCGGGGCGGTTCCGGGTCGGGATCAGCACGTCGAGCTGTCGTGGCTGGCGGAACTCCCCGGGCGCGCCGAGGTCGAGCGGTCGGTTCACGTGGACCTGCCCAGGTGCTGCGGCGCGGTCGACGGCGCGGACTGGGCGCGGATCCGGTCGATGATGGCGGAGGTGGAGCGGTCCGGCACGTAGCCGAGGGTGCGTACCTGGCCGCCGAGCCGGCGCACCAGCGGCGCCTCGGGGACCATCTCCGGCGGGTAGTCACCGCCCTTGACGTACACGTCGGGGCGGACGGTCTCGATCAGCCGGGCCGGGGAGTCCTCCTCGAAGACCACCACGTGGTCCACGCAGGCCAGCGCGGCGAGCAGGGTGATCCGGTCCTCGACCGGGTTGACCGGCCGGTCCGGGCCCTTGAGCCGGCGCACGCTGCCGTCGGAGTTGACCGCGACCACCAGCAGGTCGCCCAGCGTCCGGGCCTGTTCCAGGTAGCGCACGTGGCCGGGGTGCAGCACGTCGAAGCAGCCGTTGGTGAAGACGATCGAGCGGCCGGCCTGCCGGTGGTCGGCGACCAGGGCCGTCAGCTCGTCCGGCCCGACCAGCGTCGGATGGGCCGTACCGCCGGGGGCGTCGCCGAGGGCGGCGAGCAGGTCCTCGCGCCGGCAGACGCAGGTGCCGGTGTCGGAGACGGTGATGGTGGCGGCGAGCTGGGCGAGCTGCGCGGCGGTCGGCAGCGGCGCCTCGGCGGCCAGGGCCAGCGTCATCGCCGCCAGATAGGCGTCCCCGGCGCCCACCGCGTGACTGGCCGGGACGGGGGTGCTGTGACTGCGTCGCGGTTCGCCGTCCGCGCCGCCGACCACCGCGCCGTCGGTGTCCAGGGTCACCGCCACCACGTCGGCGCCGGTGTGCGCGCGCAGCTCGGCCAGGCGCGACTCGGCCAGGACGGCCCGGTCGACGCCCTCACCGGCGCTGGCGTTCACGGTGACGCCGGCGCCGGTGACGCTGAGCCCGTCCCCGGTCAGGGCGACCCGGTCCTCGCCCGGCGTCGGTTCACCGGTCGGCCCGGCCGTCGGGCCACCGACGGGGGCGGGCTCTGCGAGGGGCCGCTCGCCGGCACCGCCCGGTGCCGCGCCGACGGTGAGTTCGGACGGCCCGTCGGCGGGGTCGCCGGCCGGGTGGTCCAGGTGCAGATCGACGCCGCCGGTGCGGGCCGTCGGCGGCGGGGCGCCGAAGCCGGCCGCCGCGCGGGCCAGCAGTCGGGTCGCCTCGGCGAAGCTCGGGGTGACCACAGTGGGGTTCAGGCCCCGCCAGTCGGCCAGGTCGTGGGCGTCCAGGGCGGCGGTGGCGAACCGGTCGCGGTTGAGCACCAGCCAGGTGCGGACCGCGGCGGGCAGCGCGCCCAGGCCGTAGTCGCAGACCACCAGGGTGGGTGCCGCGCCCCCGGCAACGGCCTTCAGCTCCTCGGTCGCGCAGTCCAGCGCGGTGAGCAGCCCCTCCACCCCGTCGGCGTCGAGCGGGTCCTCCGGGTCGCCGGAGTCCTCGCGGAGCAGGATCTGGTTGCCGGCCAGCATCCGGCGCTTCACCGGGGTCGGCCGGTGCGGCTGGTTGACCGTACGGTCCCAGACGCCGGCCCGGTCCAGGCAGTCGTGCAGTTCGTCGCCGGCCACGTCGGCGCCGACCGGGGCGACCAGCAGTGCCCGGCCGCCGAGGGTGGCGATGTTGACCGCCGTGTTGGCGGCGCCGCCGGCCGCGGAGATGCGCCGGCGCAGGCTGAGGATCGGGGCGGGCGCCTCGCGGCAGAGCCGGTCGGACTCGGCGAAACGCCACTCGTCGAGCATGGCGTCGCCGACGACCAGGACGGGGCGTCCGAGCCAGCTCTCCACGACGGTGGCGAGCCGGCGCTGTTCCGCTGCTGCTCCTGCCATGCCTTCCGGCATCCCCCCACGCTCCGGGGCCAAACGTGCCCACCCGGCGGGGACGGCGACCGCGTCACGTTTCGGCCGGCAGGCCCCGGGAACCGGCCGAAGGTAACCCCGGAGAGGAGAAGAAGGACATGGCACCGAACACTCTGCAGGGCAAGCGGGTCGCCTTCCTCGCCACCGACGGCGTGGAGGAGGTCGAGTACGTCCAGCCGCGCGAGGCGGTCGAGCAGGCCGGCGCCACCGCCGAGCTGGTCTCGCTGAAGCCCGGATCGATCCAGGCCTTCAACCACCTCGACCACGGCAAGACGTACGACGTGGACGTGACCGCGGCCGACGCGGACGCCGGCAGCTACGACGCGCTGGTGCTGCCGGGCGGGGTCGCCAACCCGGACTTCCTGCGGACGGACCCGGACGCGGTCCGCTTCGTCAAGGCGTTCTTCGACGCCGGCAAGCCGGTCGGGGTGATCTGCCACGGCCCGTGGACCCTGGTCGAGGCGGGCGTGGTGCAGGGCCGCCGGATGACGAGCTGGCCGAGCCTGCGCACCGACCTGACCAACGCCGGTGCCAACTGGGTCGACGAGCAGGTCGTCACGGACAACGGCCTGGTCAGCAGCCGCAAGCCCGACGACCTTCCGGCCTTCTGCGCCAAGATCGTCGAAGAGTTCGCCGAGGGCGTCCACAGCCCCCGTTGAGCCGCGAGGGTCCGGGTCGGGTCGCCGCCACTGCGCGTTCGCCGGCGGTGGCGGCCCCGGCCTCCTGGGCGTCGGGGGATTTCGCGAGGCCGACGCATGTTCCTCCCGGTACGGGATAGAAGGCGGGATGACCACGGAAGCCCATGGCCGCCCGCTGCTCAACACCCGCCAGATCCGCCTGCTGATGTTCGGCCTGATGACCGGGATGCTGCTGGCCGCACTCGACCAGACCATCGTCGGTACGGCACTGCCGACCATCGTCGGCGAGCTGGGCGGGATCAACCACTACTCGTGGGTGGTGACCGCGTACCTGCTCGCCTCCACCGCCTCCACCCCGCTGTACGGCAAGATGGCCGACCTGTACGGGCGCCGGCCCGTCTTCCTCTTCTCGATCGGCACGTTCCTGCTCGGCTCGCTGCTGGCGGGCCTGTCGCAGGACATGACCCAGCTGATCGTCACCCGGGGCATCCAGGGTCTGGGCGCGGGCGGCCTGATGACACTGGCGTTCACCATCATCTCGGACGTGGTCTCACCGCGGGAGCGCGGCCGCTACCAGGGGCTCTTCGGGGCGGTGTTTGGGCTGTCGTCGGTGGCCGGGCCGCTGGTGGGTGGTTACTTCGCCGAGACGAACTGGCGGTGGATCTTCTACATCAACGTGCCGCTGGCGATCCTGGCGATCGTGGTCTGCTACCACGTGATGCGGTTGATCCCGTTTCAGCGTCGCGAGCACGCGATCGACTGGTTGGGCGCGGGGCTGCTGGTGGCCGCGGTGAGCGCCCTGCTGCTCGCGCTGAGCTGGGGTGGCAACCAGTACGCCTGGGGCTCCGCCGTGATCGTCGGGCTCTTCGTGGCCGGTGCGGTGCTCGGGGTGGCGTTCCTGCTCCAGGAGGCCCGGGTCGCCGAGCCGATCCTGCCGTTGCGGCTGTTCCGCAGCGCCACCTTCGCGCTGGCCAACTCGGCGGGCTTCGTGCTCGGTCTGGTGATGTTCGGGTCGATCATCTTCATCCCGCTCTACCTCCAGATCGTCAAGGGCGCCTCGCCGACCCGCAGCGGTCTGCTGATGCTCCCGATGATGGCCGGCATCATCGTCACCTCGATCCTGACCGGCCGGGCGATGAGCCGGATCGGCCGGTACAAGTGGTTCCCGGTGGCCGGGTCGATCGTGCTGCTCACCGGCATGCTGCTCTTCACCCGTCTCCAGGTGGACACCTCGCTCTGGGTGGCCTTCGGCTTCATGGTGGTGATCGGGGTCGGGCTGGGCCTGTGCATGCAGTCGCTGATCCTCGCGGTGCAGAACGCCGTCGACGTCCGCGACCTGGGGGCCGGTACCTCCTCGGCGACGTTCTTCCGGTCGCTGGGCGGCTCGTTCGGGGTGGCCATCCTCGGTGCGGTGCTCTCCTCGCGGCTCACCGGGGAGCTCGCCGACCGGCTGCCCGGGGCGATCGCCCAGCTGCCGCCGGATCAGCGCGCGGCGGTGGCGGCCAGCGGCGGCGCGAACATCTCGATCAACGACCCGGCGACCATCCTGGCGCTGCCCGGCCCGGTGCGGGCCGCGATCCAGGCCGCCTTCGTCGAGTCGCTGCACATGGTCTTCCTGACCACCGGCCTGGTCGCGATCCTGGCGGTGCTGGTCACCCTGGCGCTGCCGAACGAGCAGCTGCGCGGCGCCGGCCCGCAGGGCGCCACGGGCGGGGCCGACCCGCTCGGCGGCGAGGCGCCGGCCCCCGGCGGCAAGCCGCTGACCAGGGAGTCGAAGGAGGAGGCGGCGGCCGACATGGAGGCCAAGTCGCAGACCATGCTCTGATCGAGTCGATCACGTAACGGAATCACGGACATGAACGTCTGTTGTGGAGGAGCGACCGTCCGGCCGCTCCTTCATGCATCGGGGGATGTTCATGTCATCGCAACACGTACGCCGGCTGGTCCGTGCCGGCGTCGCCCTGTCCGCTCTCGCCGCTGCGGTCGGCCTCCAGCCGTCAGCCGCCGTGGCCGAGAGTGCCGCGACCGGAGCCGACCTGCAGCTCGACCTGACCGCCAGCCAGACGATGCTCTGGCACGACCGGGCCGAGGTCATCGTCGACGCCGTCGTGCAGAACGTCGGCAGCGCCAGCGTCGACGACGTCACCATCACCTACCAGCTGCCGCCCGGCGGCGAGATCGCCGGCGATCCCTGGTGGCAGTGCGACTACGCCACCCTCGTCTGCACCTACCGGTACGGGGCGCTGGCGGCCGGCGAAACGACCAGCCTGAACGTCTACTTCTCGCTGCCGGTGAAGCAGGAGGGAGCCGAGGCGCGGATCTCGGCGACGGTCTCGACGAGCACGCCCGAGATCACCCAGACCAACAACACCGACCAAGTCAAGACCACCTACGCCAAGCTCCCCGAGCTTGCCCTGCGCCCCGGCGAGCTAAGTGGTTCCTGGGGTGAGACGGAGGTGCCGGCGGAGGGCGGACCGATCACGCCCAAGTTCACCGCGGAGAACACCGGCACCGGCACGGCCAAGGACGTGACGCTGGTCGTCGATTTGCCGCCGGGCGCCTCGTTCGAGGGCGACGGGTTCGGCGGGCTGTGCACCGTGACCGACACGTCGATGTCCTGCCCGCTCGGGACGCTGAAGGCGGGCGAGTACGCGTCGCTCACCGTCCCGATGGTGGTCGCCGCGGGTACGGCGGGCGACCAGTTCACGGTCCACGGCGAGGTGAGCACCACGAGCGCCGAGTGGCGGCCCGACCCGAGCCACGACGCGGACGTGATGTACCGCTACGTGGAGTCCGTCCCCGCCGCCTGATCCGGCGGCGGGGTGGCCCCGGGGTGATCGCGCCCCGGGGCCACCCCCGACCGGTCGGCCCGCGCGCGGGCCTTGAGCAGGTCGAGGATCAGGGCGAGCGGGGGCCAGGCGGTCCGGCCGCGCCGGGTGACCGCGTACGACCGCAGCCGGGCCTCCGGGTCGGTCAGGGGGAGCAGGCGTACGCCGGGCACGGTCGGCTGGTCGGACGGGAGCAGGCCGACGCCCAGCCCGGCGACGATCAGGTCCTGGACGAGTTCGAGGCTGTCCACCCGGTGCGCGATCCGGGGCTCGAAGCCGGCCATCGAGGCGATGGTGCGGACCACCACCTCGTCGGCGGTGTTGCGGGAGTTGACGATCCAGCCACCCTCCCCGAAGTGGCCGAAGACCTCGGGGGCCGGGCCGGCGGGCGCCGGCGGACCGTCGGCGGGCACGCCCAGGCTCCACGGGGCGGACCAGAGCGGGGTCGCCTCGACGGACTGGTCGAAGGGCGCCGGCGCGAGGTGGTAGTCGTAGGTCAGCGCGAGGTCGACGTCGTCCGCCGCGAGCAGCGCGTACGCCTCGGCCGGCTCGTGTTCGTGGATGCGCAGCCGGACCCGGGGGTGGCGCGCCGCGAGGTCGGCGGTGACCGGCAGCAGCGAGCGCCGGACGGCGGTGGCGAAGCCGGCGACCCGTACCGTGCCGGCCGGCTCGGCCTGCGGGTCGAGGTCGAGGCGGGCCGCGTCGACGGCCGCCAGGATCGTCACGGCGTGCTCGGCGAGCCGGCGCCCGGCGGGCGTGAGCCGGACCCGGCGGCCGTGCGGTTCGATCAGCTCCGCGCCGACCTCGCGGGCGAGCACGGCGAGCTGCTGGGACACGGTCGAGGTGGTGACGCCGAGCTCGTCGGCGACCTCCCGCATGGAGCCGAGCCGGGCCAGCTCCCGGAGCAGCCGCAGGCGACGCAAATCCATCCCGTCATTGTTCAGGATTGCTGAACAGTCCGTCCAGTGAAGTCACGTGGACGCGAACGGTCCCGGCCGGTTCTACTGGTGGACATGACTCCCACTCGCGCCGGCGCGGCAATGGCGGTCGCCTCGATGATGTTCGTCCAGCTCGGCCTGGCCGCCTCGGTCGGGCTCTTCGACCGGGTGGGACCCGAGGGTGCCGCCTGGCTCCGGCTGGCCTGGGCCGGCCTGCTGCTGGCCGTGCTGGTGCGCCCGCGCCCGTCCGCGCTCACCCGGTCGGCGCTGCGGGCCTGCCTGGCGCTCGGCGTCGTGACGGCGGGCGTCACCATCCTGTTCATGGCCGCGGTGGCCCGGCTGCCGCTGGGGACGGCGAGCGCGCTGGAGTTCCTCGGCCCGCTCGGTGTCGCGGTGGCCCGCGGCCGAGGCGGGTCCAAGCTCTGGCCGGCGCTCGCCGCCGTCGGGGTGCTGCTGCTCACCGAGCCGTGGCGCGGCGGGGCCGACCCGCTGGGCGTCGGTTACGCGCTCGCCGCCGGGGCGTGCTGGGCGGCGTACATCCTGCTCACCCAGCGGGTCGGCGACGAGGTCTCCGGGCTGCGCGGCCTCGCCGTGTCGATGCCGGTGGCCGCCGTGGTCGCCACCGTCGCCGTCGGCCCGTCGGTCTTCGCCGACCTGACCTGGCAGGTGCTGCTGGCCGGGCTCGGGCTGGCGGTGCTGCTGCCGATCGTCCCGTTCGTCCTGGAACTGCTCGCTCTGCGCCGGCTCACCACCGCCGCCTTCGGCACCCTGATGAGCCTGGAACCGGCGATTGCCCTGGTCGTGGGGCTGGTCGCGCTGCACCAGGTGCCGGGCGTCGCGCCGGTGCTGGGGATCGCCTTCGTGGTGGTCGCCGGCATCGGCGCGGAACGCAGCGGCGGGCGGCCGGAGGCCGTCGCGCCGGCCCGGGTCGAGCCGGCGCCGGCCGGGACTACTTGAGGATCAGCCGGTTGGTCTGCTCGAAGACGTCCAGATCGGCGAGGGTCTCCGGGACCGAGGCGGACAGTGGCGCGGGGAACTCGTCGCGGGGGTAGAAGCCCGCGTCTATGGTCTCGTCGGTCACCCGGGCCAGCTCACCGTCCCAGTCCTCGACCCGGAACGCGGTGGTGAAGATCTGGTACGTGTGGCCGTACATGTTGGTGTGGGTGCGGTCCGCGCCGGTGTAGAGGGCGAATGCGCTCACCCGCAGGGCGCGCAGCCCGGTCTCCTCGCGCACCTCGCGCACCGCGCAGTCGGCGATCGACTCGCCGAGCTCCATCGCGCCCGCGGGCAGCGCCCACTGGCCGTTGTCCGAGCGCCGGATCAGCAGCACCCGGCCCGCGTTGTCGCGGACCACGGCGCGCGCGCCGACGAACATCAGCGTCCGGTCACCGGCCAGGGCGCGCAGCTGGCCCACGTACGAGTCGGCCCAGGAGATGCTCACCCGGACAATCTATGCAGCTTCCCGGCGGTCGACCGGAGTTCCGGGGGTTCCCAAGCTGTGACCGGCGACACTAGCTTGTTACCCATGCGTAGCACGATGATGGACGCCCCTCTCCAGGTATCCCGGATCCTCGAACACGGCTCCACCGTGCATGGCACGGCCGAGGTGATCACGTGGACCGGCGCCGAGCCGCGCCGGATGTCGTACGCGGAGGTCGGTCGGGCCGCGGCCCGGCTCGCCCACGCGCTGCGGGACGAGTGCGAGGTGACCGGCGACGAGCGGGTCGCCACGTTCATGTGGAACAACACCGAGCACCTGGTGGCGTACTTCGCCGTACCCAGCATGGGCGCGGTGCTGCACACCCTCAACATCCGGCTCTTCCCCGACCAGGTGGCGTACATCGCCAACCACGCCGAGGACCGGGTGGTGGTGGTCGACTCGACGCTGATCCCGCTGCTGGCCAAGGTGCTCGGCGAGATGACCACCGTCCGGCACGTGGTGGTGGTCGGCGGTGGTGACCCGGCGCCGCTGCGCGCCGTCGCCGGCGACCGGATCACCTTCCACCACTGGGACGACCTGCTGGCGGGCCGCCCCGACACGTACGACTGGCCGGAGGTGGACGAGCGGGACGCCGCCGCGCTCTGCTACACCTCCGGGACCACCGGCAACCCGAAGGGCGTCGCCTACTCGCACCGCTCGATCTACCTGCACTCGTTGCAGGTCTGCATGCCCGAGGGGTTCGGGCTCGGCCCGGGCGACCGGGAGCTGGCCATCGTGCCGATGTTCCACGCGATGTCCTGGGGCCTGCCGTACGCGGCGTTCCTCTCCGGCGCGTCGCTGATCATGCCGGACCGGTTCCTCCAGGCCGCCCCGATCGCTCAGATGATCGCCGCCGAACGGCCGACCCTGGCCGGCGCGGTGCCGACCATCTGGAACGACCTGCTGACGTACCTGGACAACAACGACGTGGACACCTCCTCGCTGAAGGAGGTGATCGTCGGCGGTTCGGCCTGCCCGCCGGCGCTGATGCACGCGTTCGCCGAGCGGCACCACATCGACGTGATCCACGCCTGGGGGATGACCGAGATGTCCCCGCTGGGGTCGGTGTCCCGGCCACCGGCCGGTGTCACCACCGACGAGGCCTGGCGCTACCGCTACACCCAGGGTCGGGTGCCGGCCGGGGTCGCCGCCCGGATCGTCGGCCCGCTGGGCGAGGTGCTGCCCGCCGACGGCGAGTCCGTCGGCGAGCTGGAGGTTCGTGGCCCGTGGGTGACCGCCACGTACGTCGGCGACGACACCCCGGACGAGGAGAAGTTCCGCGACGGCTGGCTGCGTACCGGCGACGTCGGCACGCTCTCCCCGGACGGCTACATCACGCTCACCGACCGGGCCAAGGACGTGATCAAGTCGGGCGGCGAGTGGATCTCTTCGGTGGAGCTGGAGAACGCCCTGATGGCCCACCCGGACGTGCAGGAGGCATGCGTCGTCGGGGTGCCCGACCAGCGCTGGGGTGAGCGGCCGCTCGCCACGGTGGTGGTCCGGGAGGGGGCATCGACCACTGTGGAGCAGCTGCGGGAGTTCCTCGGCAGGTCGGTGGCGCACTGGCAGCTGCCCGAGCGGTGGGCGGTCATCGACGCGGTGCCGAAGACCAGCGTCGGCAAGTTCGACAAGAAGGTCGTCCGCTCCCGCTACGCCGACGGTGGGCTGGAGGTGCGGGAGCTGAGCTGACGGGGGCGTAACACTTTCCGCCCGTCCGACGCATCTAGGGGCAGGGACGTATCTCCTGAGGCATCCCTCCCCAGGGGCGGCCCCGGCGTTCGCACCGCGCCGGGGCCGCCCGTTCCATGCGGGGCGACCCGCAATGTCATTGTTGCGAGACTTGCTCGGTTCTGTCCGGGTGATCGCGAAATAGCTTCACGGTCTACTCCTCGGCGGTGCTGATCAGCACCTTCCCGACCACCGCATCCTCCACCGCCTGGTGCGCCACGGCCGTGTCCTTCAGCAGGTAGTGGTGCAGCGGCAGCCCCGCGTCCTGGCCCACCCGCACCCCGCCCTGGGCGACCGCGGCGGCCACGTCGACGACCGCCTGCGCCTTCGCGGCCTTCGGCTCGGTGTAGACCAGGACGAACTGCCAGCGGGCGTTGGCCACCATGGACGGCCGGATCGGGATCGACGCCGCCTCCCCGCCGTCGTCGGCGTACGCGCAGACCGCGCCGCCGGGTCGCAGCACCTGCGCGTCGATGGCGGCATTGCGGGCCACCGCGACCTCCACCACCGTGTGCACCCCGTCCGGGGCGATCTTGCGGAGCTCCTCGACCACGTCCTGATCCCGGTAGTTGATCACGAAGGAGGCGCCGGCGGCCGCCGCGAGCTGCGCCTTCTCCGCGCTGCTCACCGTGGCGATGACGCAGGCGTCGGCCCACCGGGCCAACTGGATCGCCGCGTTCCCCACCGCGCCCGCCCCGCCCTGCACCAGCACCGTGTGGTCGCTGAGCGCCCCGGCGTGCAGCGAGTCCGGCATGTACTCGCCCGCCGTCAGGCAGCGGTGCGCGGTCAGGAACGGGATGCCCAGGCAGGCACCCAGGTCGAAGGAGGCGGCGCCGAGGGACACCGCCTGCCGGACCGGCACCACGGTGTACTCGGCGGCGGTGCCCCAGGGCCGCTGCCAGGAGGCCTCCCAGACCCAGACCCGCTCGCCGATCAGCCGCTGGTCGACCCCCTCGCCGACCGCCTCGACGACCCCGGCGCCGTCCTGCCCGGGGGTCTGCCAGCCGGCCGGCAGCGGCCACGACCGCCGCCCCTTCCAGTCGGTCGGGTTCACCCCCGAGACGGCCAGCCGGACCAGCACCTCACCCCGGCCCGGTTCCGGCACCGGTCGGTCCACCAGCTCTAGCACCGACGGGTCGCCGGTGCGCTCGTACACGATCGCCTTCATCGCCGTCTCCTCGCCTCGGACGCCCGGCGGGCCCGTGCGGGCTGCCCTACCCGGGCCGATCCTGATCATTCCGATCCGGGCCGCCCCGGAAACCGTACAACCGGGTAGTCAGTGGCAGGAGGAGTGTCATGTGGGACGTACCGGTGGTGGCTCCGACGCCGCCCACGACGGACGGCGCCGGCCCGCCCGGGGCCGAGGAGCCGGAACCAGCGCCGCCGCCCCCGGCGGGGCGGCGCTTCCTGCCCCGCTCCAGCCGGAGCCGGCGGATCTGACCTCCGAACCTGGGAGCCGGTGCGGCTCAGCCGAGCCGGTCCACCACGTCCGGGGTGAGGGCGTGCACCGAGGGGAGCAGCGCGGCGGCGAGCGCCGCCGCGTCCGGGTCCAGCGGGTACGACCCGTGCGGCACCGCCACCACCCGCATGCCGGCGGCGGCAGCGGAGCGCACCCCGTTGGAGGAGTCCTCGATCGCGACGCAGCGGGTCGGGTCGACGCCGAGCCGTTCCGCCACGGCGAGCCAGACGTCCGGCGCGGGCTTGCCCCGCGCGGTCTCCTCGGTGGACAGGGTCGCGCCGAACACGTCGGCGAGGCCGGTGGCGGCCAGCGCCGCCGCGATCAGCCGGGTCGGCGACGAGCTGGCCAGCCCCAGCGGCCACCGCGCGGCCATCCGCCGCACCACCGCGTCGGCGTCGTCGATCAGGGGTACGCGTTCCGCGTACCGCCGGGTCATCTCCTCCACCACCTCGGTGGCGACCTGGCCGGCGCTCCGGTCGACGCCCAGCTCGCCGCTGAGGTATCCGGCCCACTCGCCGGTGCTCATCCCCATGAGCCGACGTTGGGTGTCCGGCTGCCAGGTGCCGCCGTGCGCGGCCACGTACGCCCGCCGGACCTCCTCCCAGACCGGCTCCGAGTCCACGATCACGCCGTCCAGGTCGAAGATCACCGCGTCCACCGCCATGGCCCCATCCTGCCGTGGTCGCCGGTGGCTCAACTCCGTTGGGTCGCCGGCAGGCCCATCGGGCTCTGCCGGGGAATGATCGTGCGGCACCGGCGGGCGATCGGGTCGAGCAGCTCGCGCAGCCGCTCGGTGCGCTCGGCGCCGAGCGCCTCCCACGGGCCGGCGGCGGCCCGGTCGGTGGCCTCCTCCACCGCGCGGAACGTGCCGGTGCCGTGCTCGGTCGGGGCGTGGTCGGCGGTCAGCCAGCCGCGCGCGACCAGCCGCTCGTCGGCGGCCGTCCACTCCTCGTCGGTCCAGCCCCGGGCGAGCTGGTGGAACTCCCGGGACTGGTCGACCCGGCAGCGCCAGGCCAGCACCTCGATCGGGTCGAGCCCGGTGGTGACCAGCGCGGCGACGTGCCCGTCGCCCCGGTTCTCGCGCAGCGTGGTGGCGGCCTGCCAGAGCCGGGCCAGCGGGTATTCGCCCGCCGGCAGGGCGGCGTTGACCGCGCCGAGCACCCGGCCGGCGGTCTGCACCCGGCCGGCGGCCTCCTCGAGCAGCTCGGCGGCCTCCACGAGGTGCGACTCGGGCAGCTCGTAGGTGAACTCGGCGAGCGCCTGCACCGCGCCGGTGAGCCGGGCGCGCAGCGCCTCCTCCGGGGTGGCCAGCCGCCAGACCGAGGGCAGCGCCCGGGCCACCATCCGGGGCGCGAAGCTGAAGAACGCGGCGATCACCGGCGGGGCGGAGGTCGGGCCGAGCGGGGCGGCCCGGCCGGCGAAGTAGCCCCGCCAGTAGCCGCGCAGCCCGACCGCCTCGTACGCCGCCCGGGCTCGAGGGTGGAAGTAGGTGACCGCGTGCAGGGGCTCGAAATGCGTCCACATCAACCGGGCGGTCCGCCCGGGGTCGTCCAGTGCCGGCACGTGCACCTCCGCACAGGAAAGGGGTCACCGTGGCACGGACCGACCGCCCACGGTGACCCCGAACCTACTGGCAGTAGGTGATCGCCGGGAAGACCTCTGTGGGCTACTGCACGGCGAGCACGTCGACGACGAAGCGCAGCGGGCCGGACGGCGCGCCCGGGCGCTGCGGCTTGTCGCCGTACGCCAGGTCGGCCGGAATGTCGAGCTGCACCCGGCTGCCGACGGTCTGACCCTGCATGCCCTGGTCCCAGCCCGGGATGACGTTGCCCTGGCCGAGCACGAACGAGAACGGCTCCGAGCGCTTCCAGGAGGCGTCGAACTCCTCACCGGACTTGTACGACACGCCCACGTAGTTCACCGTGATCTGCTGGCCGGGCTGGGCGGCCGGGCCGTTGCCCCGGATCAGCGGGACCGCCTTCAGGCCGCTCAGCGTGCCTTCGCCCTTGCCCGCCTGGGGCTTGGTGCAGAGCGCCCGGTCGGCGCCCTGGGGCAGAGGGGGGAAGTCGCCCGGGCAGCCGGCGGACGACGCGGCCGGCTTGGGGGCGTCGTCGTTGCCGCGAGTGGCCACGAAGACGCCGACGATCACCGCGATGACCGCCACGCCGGCGAGCGCGCCCAGCCACGCCTGCCGGCGCTTCTTCGCCTCGGCGGCCTTCTGGGCGGCCAGCTGCGCGGCCAGCCGGCGCTGCGCCTTCGTCTCCGGGCCCTGGCCCGGCGACCGGTTCTCCGTACGCTCGCTCACGTCCTGAACTCCCCTGCTGATGTGGGTGACCGGCCCGGCGACCCGGTGCCGTGGCCAGCGCACACGGTACCCGGGTCGATGCCCGCCCCGGACCGGTCGCCCGGTCACTCTGTCCCGCGCTGCCGCGACGAGGCCCGTTCCTCCCGGTTCGGGCAGGTGCGCGGCCGGTCCCGGCGGTAGGTTCCAGACCATGGCGATCCTCACCGACGAAGACCTGGCCCTGCTCTCCGAGCCCCAGCTCGCCCACGTGGCGACCATCGAGCCCGACGGCACCCCGCACGTCACCCCGGTCTGGGTGGACACCGACGGCGAGCACATCGTGTTCAACACCGCCAAGGGGCGGCAGAAATACAACAACATGGAGCGGAACCCGGTGGTCGCGGTTTCCGTGGTGGACAAGGCGGACGACTTCCGCACCCTCTGGATCAAGGGCACCGCCGAGTTCGTCACCGAGGGCGCCGACGCGCACATCGACCGGATGGCGAAGAAGTACCTCGGGCAGGACACCTACCCGTTCCGGCAGCCGGGCGAGGAGCGGGTGATCGTCCGGATCACCCCGACCCAGAAGCTCGGCCGGGGCTGAGCGGGCGGCGGGGCCCCCGGCGGCGACGACCGGGGCCCAGCCGTACTCAGGCAGTCTTGCGGGGCGCGGCCTTCTTCTCGGCCGCCTTCTTCGCGGGCGCCTTGGCGGCCTTCTTCTCCGCTGCCTTCTTCGCGGCGGCCTTCTTCGCCGGTTCCGCCTTCTTCGCGGCGGCCTTCTTCGCCGGTTCCGCCTTCTTCGCGGCGGCCTTCTTGGCCGGTGCCTTCGCCGCCTTCTGCGCCGACCGGGCCGCCGAGATCGGGGTCGGCTCGCCCGCCCCGCCGGCCGGCTCCTCGCCCCGGGCCGTCCGGGCCCGCTCGACGGAGGCCTTCAGCGCGGCCATCAGGTCCACCGCGGCGGCCGGCGCGGCCTCCACCTCCTCCGGCTGGACCACCTCGCGCCCCTCGACCTTCGCGTCGATGACCTCCTGCAACGCGGCCCGGTAGTCATCGGTGAAGGCGTCCGGCGCGAACTCGCCGGCCATCGAGTCGATCAGCGAGCTGGCCATCGCCAGCTCCGGCGGGCGGACCTTCAGGTCCTCGTCCAGGAAGCCGAAGTCGGGGGTACGCACCTCGTCCGGCCAGAGCATCGTGTTGAGCAGCAGCACGCCTTCGCGGACCCGCAGCGTGGCGAGCTGTTCGCGCTGGCGCAGCGCCACCTTGACGATCGCCACCCGCTCCGAGTCGGCGAGCGCGTCGCGCAGCAGCACGTACGGCTTGGTCGCCGTCCCCTCCGGCTCCAGGAAGTACGCCTTGTTGTAGAGGATCGGGTCGACCTGCTCGGCCGGGACGAACTCCAGCACGTCGATCGCGCGTGAGCTGGTCAGCGGCAGGTCGGCGAAGTCCTCGTCGGTCAGGATGACCATCTCGCCGCCGCCGATGTCGTACCCCTTGGCGATGTCGTCGTAGGTGACCTCCTCGCCGCAGACCTGGCAGGTGCGCTTGTAGCGGATCCGACCACCGTCGGACCGGTGGACCTGATGGAAGCGGATGTCCTTCTCCTCGGTGGCCGAGTAGAGCTTCACCCCGATCGACACCAGCCCGAAGGACACCGCTCCCTTCCAGATCGCCCGCATGCCGCGCTCCTCTCCCCGGTTCTGCCCAGGATCGCAAAGGATCGAACGGCACGCACGCTCTTCGCCGCCCAACTACAGTCAGAAGGTGCCCGGCGCGCCGCTGAAGCCGATGCTCGCGATGACCGGGCAGCTCCCGGTGGGTGCCGGCTGGGCGTACGAGTTCAAGTGGGACGGGGTCCGCGCGCTCGCCGACATCACCCCCACCGCCACCCGGCAACACCTGTACGCGCGCTCCGGCGTGGAGATCACCGCCGCGTACCCGGAACTGATCCCGCTGGCCGAGCAGGTCGACGACGCCCTGCTCGACGGTGAGGTGGTCCTGCTGAACCAGACCGGGCAGCCCTCGTTCACCGCACTGGCCGAACGGATGCACGTGCGGGACCGGGCGAAGGCGGCCCGGCTGGCGGCGACCGTCCCGGTCACGTACATGATCTTCGACCTGTTGCGGCTGCGCGGCGAGGACCTGACCGGCCGTCCCTGGCACGAGCGGCGGGCGGCGCTGGAGGCGCTCGGGCTGGGGGCCGCGCGCTGGGCCGTCCCACCGACCTTCACGGACGGCCCCGCCACCTACGAGGCGGCTGGCGAGCACGGGCTCGAAGGGGTGATGGCCAAGCGGGTCGACGCGGTCTACCGGGCGGGCGTGCGCTCGCCGGACTGGGTGAAGGTCAAGCTGGAGGTCACCGGCGACTTCGTGGTCGGCGGGTGGCGACCGGGTGCCCGGAAGATCGGCGGCCTGCTGGTCGGGGTGCCCGGGCCGGACGGGCGGCTGATCTACCGGGGTCGGGTCGGCGGCGGGATCGGCGCGGCCATCGAGCGGGAGCTGCTGCGCGAGCTGGAGCCGCTCCGGTCGGGGACTTCGCCCTTCTCCGGCGACGTGCCGCGCGAGGATGCCCGCGGCGCGATCTGGGTAACACCCCAGGTCGTGGTGGAGGTTAAGTACGGCCAGCGCACCCCGGACGGGCGGCTGCGGTTCCCCCGCATCCTGCGCCTGCGCCCCGACAAGCCGCCGGAGGAGGTCGACGATGCCGGCTGAACGGCTCAAGGTGGACGTCGAGGGCCGGCCGCTCGAGCTGTCCAACCTGGACAAGGTGCTCTTTCCCGAGGCCGGGTTCACCAAGGGCGAGGTGATCGACTACTACACCCGGATCGCCCCGGTGCTCCTGCCGCACCTGGCCGACCGGCCGCTCACCCGGATCCGCTTCCCCAACGGGGTCACCGGCGGCTCCTTCTTCGAGAAGAACGCCCCGGCCGCCACCCCCGAATGGGTACGCACCGAGACGCTGCCGGCCCCCGGGTCGAGCAAGGGCCGGGAGACCATCGACTACGTGGTCGCCGACGACCTGCCGACCCTGGTCTGGCTGGCCAACCTCGCCGCCCTGGAGCTGCACACGCCGCAGTGGCGGGTCGGCGAACACCCCGACATGATGGTCGTCGACCTGGACCCGGGCGCCCCGGCGGCGCTGCGGCAGTGCTGCCAGGTGGCCCTGCTGATGCGGGACCGGCTGGCTGCCGACGGGGTGGAGTCCTATCCGAAGACGTCGGGCAAGAAGGGCATGCAGCTCTGCTGCCCGATCAGCGGCACCCAGTCCTCCGATCTTGTTTCTGATTACGCCCGGCGGATCGCCCAGGAGTTGGAGAAGGAGAACCCGAAGCTGATCGTGTCGAAGATGGCCAAGAACCTGCGGCCCGGCAAGGTGTTCATCGACTGGAGCCAGAACAACGCGGCCAAGACCACGGTCGCCCCGTACTCGCTGCGGGCCCAGTCGGTGCCGTCGGTGTCGACGCCGCTGACCTGGGACGAGGTCGAGGCCGGCGCGGCCGGGAAGCGGCCCTCGACGAAGCCGTACACGGCGGGGGAGGTGCTCACGCGGGTGGAGAAGTTCGGCGACCTGCTCGCCCCCCTGCTCGACCGCGGCCCCGAACTACCCGTGTGATCACCGCCCGACGCGCGGCCTCGGGTGGGGCCCATGATCGTTTGCGGCTGAGCCGTTGTTCCGTCGGCGGGTCGAGTGGCTGAGCCGCAAACGATCATGGAGGGGGCCGGGCGCCGGCCTGCTCGGGTGGGGCCGGGGCGGGCGTTAGGGTGGGGCGATTCTGTAGGGAGGAGCGTCAGATGGACGTGTCCACCGCCCTGCCCGTCCTCGGCGGCGTCGACCGGCTCCACGAGGCTCAGCCGCCGCTGCTGACCTATCTCGACGGCGCGACCGGCGAGCGGACCGCGCTGACCGCGCACCAGCTCGGCGACTGGGCGGCGCGCAGCGCGGGGCTGCTGCGCGACGGCTGCGGGCTGGGCCCGGGCAGCCGGGTCGCGGTGCTGCTGCCACCGCACTGGCGTACCGCGGCGGTGCTGCTCGGTGCCTGGTCGGTCGGGCTGGCGGTGTCGTTCCGACCCCGGGCCACCGCCGGGCTGCCGGTCCTCGAACCCGGCGGCGACCTGCCGTACGACGCGGTCTTCGTGACCCCGGAGCGGCTCGACGACTGGCTGGAGGACGTGCCCGACGGGACGCACCGCTACCTCGTCGGCACCGCGCCGGGGTCGCTGACCGACGTGCCGGTCGGCTGGCTCGACTGGTCCGCCGAGGTGCTCCGGCACCCGGCCACCCCACCCGACCACCACGCCGTCCACGCCTCCGACCCGGCCAGCCCGGACGGCACCAGCTACGGCGCGTGGGGCGCGCTGGCGCACGAGGTCGCCGCCCAGCTCGGCCTGCGGGCCGGTGACACCCTCCTGGTCGACGCCGCCGAGCATGAGCAACCGCTGAAGTGGCTGCTCGCCCCGCTCTCCGTCGGCGCGTCCGTGGTCGTCCACACCAACCTGGACACCGACCGGCTCGCCGCCGAGCGGGTCAGCCACGTGCTCTGAGCCCCGCCGGGCGGATCAGTCGGCGTCGCCCCGCTGCCTGGCGAGGGACCAGGCCGATGGCAACCGCCGCGGTCGCGTGTGCGGTCTGCGGGACGACGCGTGGTCTGGCAGACTCCCCTCACCGCACTCGTCATCACGGGGGATCGATGGGTCTTCGTCACGCGGTCGTGGCCGCGTCCACACTGATTCTGCTCGGCTCGGCTGTCTCGGTTGCGCATGCGGCGCAGCCGGCGAGCCAGGAGCCGACAGCCAATTCCGCAGTCAAGCAGCTACCGAGGCCGGATCGGCCGCGCGAGGTCAAGGATCGCGAGTTCGATCCACACGCGGTCCTCGTCCGGTTCAAGACCGGCGCCTCGGCCGCGGCGAAGGACCGCGCGCTGACGAGCCGGGGCGCCCGGCGGGTCGATGCGGTGCGGGGCACCCGATATGTCGAGGCACGGACCGAAGGGGCCGCGCCGGACCTGCTGCGCCTGCTGCGCAAAGACCCGGCGGTGGCCGAGGTGTCGCTCGACTACGAGCGGCGGACGGCAGCCATTCCGAACGACCCGTACTTCGCGGGCAGCCAGTCGTATCTGAACACGGTGCGCCTGCCGCAGGCGTGGGACCTGACCAAGGGCTCGACCAGCCAGGTCATCGCGGTGGTGGACACCGGCGTCGACGGTCTGCACCCCGATCTGCTCGGCGTGACGGTGGATGGCTACAACGCGATCACCGGGGCGGCCGTCGCCGCCGGCACGACCTCGGACGACAACGGTCACGGCACGATGGTGGCCGGTATCGCCGCGGCCAACACCGGCAACGGCACCGGCATCGCCGGCGCGGCCTGGACCGCACGGGTGATGCCGGTCAAGGTGCTCGGTGCCGACGGCAGAGGCAACGACTCCACCATCGCGACCGGGATCACGTGGGCCGCCGACCACGGCGCCACGGTCGTGAACCTGTCGCTGGGCGGCTCTGCCGACAGTTCTGTGCTGCACGACGCGGTCACCTACGCCACGGACAGGGGCGTGCTGGTGGTCGCTGCGGCCGGCAACTACGGGAGCAGCCTGCCGCTGTATCCGGCGGCATACCCCGAGGTGTTGGCCGTCGGCGCCACGGACAGCGCCGGCAACCTGACCGATTTCAGCTCATGGGGCGACCACATCGACGTGGCGGCGCCCGGATTCGACATCCTGTCCACCAGCCAGAATCAGACGTACGCGCTGGGCGACGGCACGTCGTTCGCGGCGCCGATCGCCTCCGGCGTGGCGGCGTTGGTGCGTACGGCGAATCCGTCGTGGACCCCGGAGCAGGTGATCGGCCAGCTTCGGTCGACGGCCCGGGACGCCGGCCCGCGGGGCATCGACCCGTACTACGGGTACGGGGTGCTCGACGCGTACCGCGCGGTGGGCGGCACGCCGGGCGCGGAGTTCCCGACGCGGACGCTGGGCGCGGGCGAGCCGAACGATGTGCCGGCCCGGGCGACCGCCCTCGCCACCTCGATCACCGGGAGCCTGGCGGCCGAGGGCGACGTCGACTGGTACCGCTTCGACTCCACTGGGCAGGAGTCCGTCGACGTCACGGTGACGCCGCCGACGCGCGACGCCAGCATCGGCCAGAACGCCGACCCGATCCTGTCGGTGTACGACAGCGACCTGCGTCTGATCGGCAAGGCCGACTCGGCGGGCCCCGGCGGCGCGGAGACGCTGACGTTCGTGGCGGACACCGGCACGTACTTCGTCTCGGTCAGCAACTACAACGGGGCTGCCGACAGCCGGTCGTACACCCTTGCGGTCGCCACCGGAGGCACTCCCTCGCTGTTCCAGCCGGCGGCCTGGGCCAGCGTCGGTGCGCAGGCGCGGACCGTCGACGTCGCGGATGTGACCGGTGACGGCCGCGACGACGTCCTGCTGATGACGAGTGGTTACACCGGTTCGGAGAACGACGACAAGCTGTTCGTCTTCGCGCAGCGGCAGGACGGCACGCTCGCCCCGCCGGTGCGCTACGCGACCGACGCCGTGCCTCATCCCTTCTTCGCGGTGCTCGACACCAACGGCGACGGTCGCCAGGACGTCGCGATCAACACGGTGGCCGGCATCAACGTCCTGCGGCAGACCGCGTCCGGAACGCTGGAGAGCGCCGGTCTGCTACCGGGCAAGGGCAGCCCGGTGGCCGGGGACATGGAAGGCGACGGCGACACCGACCTGGTCGCCGCTGGCGACTCGGGCATCACCCTGCTGACGCAGGGCGAGGGTGGCATCTTCACGGCGACCCCCGTCTCCACCGAGGGCGGGGGAGAGGCGGAAGTGGGCGATGTCGACGGCGACGGAAAGCTCGAGGTCGTCAGCGCGCCGCCGCCGTACCTCGGCAACGCGCCGATCCGGGTCTACCACCCGACCGACACCGGGTGGACGCGAACCGATCATGCGACGGGCATGACGTCGCCCGAAACCGTCAATGGCATCGAGGTCGCCGACGTGAGCGGGGACGGTCGCGCCGACATCGTCACCACGTTCGGCGGCAACAAGCCGAGTTCCCAGGTCAGTGTTCTCGTGCAGAACGCTGGCGGCGGGCTCGACAGCGGGGTGCTCTACCCGGTGTGGGACATTCCCCAGCCCGTTGAGGCGGGCGACATCACGGGCGACTCCCGCCTGGACGTGGTCGTCCTGCACGGGTGGAACGTGGTGAGCGTGCTGCCACAGACGGACGACGGCAGGCTCGGCACGCCGATCAAGAGCGGCGACCTCCCGTACGCGTCGAGCTACACCCACCAGGGCCTCGCGCTGGGTGACATCAACGGCGACAACCGGACGGACGCGGTGATCGCCGACTACAACAACGGCCTGGTGGTGCTGTGGAACAACAACGGCCCCACGCGGGGCGGGTCGCAGCTGTGGGTGCGGGATGTCGCGCCGGCTGATTTCGCCTCGGACGTGGCGCCGGCCGCGGTGCCGTCGGTGACCTTCCAGCGGGCGTTGGATCCGGAGTCGGTGTCGTCGTCGACGGTGCGGTTGGTGCACGGCCGGACCGGGGCGGCGGTGACGGCGTCCGTGTCGTACGACGCCGGGTCGCGCACGGCGCGGGTGACGCCAGCGGTGGCGTTGCAGGCCGACACGCCGTACCGGCTGGTGGTGGACGGCGTGCGGGACACCTCGGGCGAGACCCAGGCGAAGCGGTTCAGCAGCACGTTCAGCACGGTGGACGCGGCGCCGGGCCCGGTGAGCGACTTCAAGGCAACCGGGGCGCTGCGGGCGGCGAGCCTCTCCTGGACCGTGCCGTCGATCTCGGATCTCGACCAGGTGATCGTGCGGATGGCCGCCGGGACGACGGCGCCGTCGTCGGTGACGTCGGGCACCGCCGCCTATGCGGGGACCGGGTCGAGCGTGACGGTGAGCGGGCTGACCGAGGGGTCGACGTACACGTTCGGGGCGTGGGTGCGGGACCGGTCGGGGAAGCTGAGCAGCCCCAGCACGGTGACGGTGACCGGTTCGGCGGTGACGATCTCCAGCAGTGCGAAGCAGGTGAGCTACGGCAGTTCCGTGTCGGTGACCGGCCAGTTGACCCGGGCGGACACCCGGGCAGCGATCGCGGGGGTGTCGGTGCAGTTGTACGGGCGGCCCGAGGGGTCCACGGCATGGTCGCTGGTGGGTACGGCGACGAGCAGCGGCACCGGGGATCTGTCGCTGAGTCACACGCCGAGCGTCAGCACCGACTACCAGTGGATCTACCCAGGCTCGACGGCGTACACCGGTGCGGACTCGTCGCTACGGACGGTGCAGGTCCGGACACGGTGACGGCGACGATCTGGCGATCCTTCCGTGTCCTGGGCTGTTGCTAATGCCGACGACGTGTTGTTATGTCGTGACGACGATGTAAATCGCCTGTGTCGCGGCGACCCTCGTCCATCTCGCTTTGTGACCCTCCCTCCCCGTATGTGAAAGGTGCAAGGATGCGCAGAAGAAGATCGGCTTTCCAACTGGCGGTCCTGACCGCCACCGCCGCCACCTTCCTGGGGGCCGGCGGAGCTTCCGGGGCGGTCGCCTCGGCAGCGCCCGCGACCACCTCCCCGGGTGCCGCGGCCTGTGCGCCCGGAGCTGAGGCGCAGAGCGCGGCCCGGGTGGCCGAGGGCGCTACCGCCCAGGAGCCGGAGCTGTACTCGAAGAACGAGGCGAACGCCTACGGCGTGATCAAGGATTCGCCGCGCCTGGCCAACGGCAGCGTCACCATCCCGACGGTCTTCCACATGGTCTCCGACCACACCCTCACCGCCGCTGAGACGACCAGGTGGAACACCCTGATCGCCAACCAGATGACGGTGCTCAACGACTCGTTCGCGGGCAGCACGGCGGCGGACGCCGCCGACACCCCGTTCCGGTTCGACCTGGTCGACACGACCTGGACGGTCAACAGCGACTGGTACACGGTCGTGCCGGGCAAGAACGAGCGGGACATGAAGAAGGCGCTGTACACCGGCGACTCCCGCACCCTGAACGTGTACGCGGCCGACATCGGCGGCGGGCTCCTCGGCTGGGCGTACTTCCCGAAGGGCTACAACAACGGCCGCGACTACATCGACGGCGTGGTGATGCTCGACGAGTCGATGCCGGGCGGCACCGCGGGCAAGTACGCCCTGGGTGACACGCTGACGCACGAGGTCGGGCACTGGCTGATGCTGGAGCACACCTTCGCGCACGGCTGCGCCGCCTCCGGCGACTACGTCGCGGACACCCCGCGTGAGGCGCACCCGCAGTTCAACTGCCCGGTGGGCGCGGACACCTGCACCGCTCCCGGGCTGGACCCGATCCACAACTTCATGGACTACACGCAGGACTCCTGCATGGACATGTTCACCGCCGGACAGGCGGACCGGATGAGCGACGCCTGGCTGGCCTTCCGGGCCGGCGGCGTCGGCTAATCAGCTCGGCGCGTGACGGGGGCGACGGGCCGCGAGCGGCTCGTCGCCCCCTGCCGTAGCTGCCGCGCTCACTGAAAGAGCCTGCCGGGCCTTCGGGAGCGGCCCGGCTTGGTGATCACGGAATCCCTGCGCCTTCGGCGGACCATGATCGTGTTCGCCTTGTTCTTCAAGCCCTTGAGGATTCGGTCCTTCATCGCATGCCTCTCTGCTCCCGGCCTGATCCTTCGCGTGTCGCAGCCCGCGTACCCGATGGGCCAGCGGTCATTCACCAGCGTCGGCCGCTGACGGACCGGCACCCAATCGTCGTCTTCAGCGGCGGCTGAGCCACGGCGTGCGCCGCGCGCAGGGTGCGGTGTGGTCCACCGGCAGCCCGCACCGCCCGCCGCCGTCGGGCAGCGGCCGATCGCAAAAGACCAAATGGCGTACGCCCTGCTGGTCCTCGGCCGAAACGGTCACCCCGCCCGGCTCGACCCGGGCGCTGAGCCGGGCCAGCACCCGAGCGGCGGTCCGCGCGAAGATCCGGGCGCGGAGCAGGTCGGGTGCGGTGACCGGCAGGTGAATCACCCAACGGTCGCTCATCGGTAGCTCTGCGCCGACTGGGCGCTCTGCCAGGTGCGCAGGGCGTTCTTGATCCGTACGTTTTCCTCCTGCACCGCGACCAGGGCGGTCTGCGCGACGGTGAGTTCGTCGGCCACCCGGTGCAGGAAGGCGCGGATCTCGACGGGGTCGAGGCCGCGCCGGCGGACGTTGAAGCACCGGTCACGGATCTGCCAGGGCCGCAGGGGAAGCCTTCTGTCGTCTTCTTCCCTGGGGTGTCTCTCCTCGCGCCGGCTCACCAGCCGGCGGATCAGCTTGCGCACGCGGTGACCGCCCTTCATCGGATCGCGTCGAGGTGGAGGGGGCGGTCTCCGCCGGTTGTGGTCGGCGGAGGCCGCCCCGCCCTGCGGCCTTATTTGGGTACGGCGGCAGGGCCGCGCCGGGGGAGCGCGGAGGTGAGGTCTCAGCGGCGATGCGAGACCGGTACGAGAGGCGCCAACCGACCGCAGCAGCACCGCATCACCGAGAGCGACGCTATTGCCACCGAGTCACCTATGTCAAGCATGTCTGTGAGTCAGCTACCCACTTGTGTCACTCGTGCTACGTGTGTTGCCTGCGTCGAAACGGCTGATCAATACTGGGTGGGCCAACCGACTGCAAGGGGCCCCGCGTGCCTATTCCGCCCACGATGGACGAGCTGCTCGATGCGCTCTTAAGCAAGATCAAGGACGGGACATACCCGCCTGGATCTCAGCTGCCCTCTGGGCGGGCGCTGGCGGATGAGTATGACGTGTCGCAGTCGACGATCAGCCGGGCGGTGGCGAGGTTGCGGGAGCAAGGTGTGCTGGTTGGCCGCCCGGGTCGCGGCGTCTTCGTCGCGGAATCCAGCAGGCGCTGATCCGCACCGGCCAGCGGTGAGCTGGTCCGCTGCCCGGTCGTACAGCGACCCAGTTGGGGCGGCCCAGGCACCCGAACGCCTACGCCCGGTGGACCGAGGAGGAAGAGAAGCGCCTGCGCGAGCGCTTCCGCGCCGGGGCCACGATCCCTCAGCTCTCCAAGGAGTTCGGGCGAGTCGAGGGCGGAATTCGCTCTCGGCTGGTCAGGCTCGGCGAACTGCCCGACGGGTCTGGCTCGTAGTAGCTCAGCCTGACCCAGACACAGGTCGTCTGCCTGTCCGCCCGCGCCGGCCGATTCCGGCGCCCGCGCCGCCAGCAGGTCGAGTGCGGGCGGTGCGCCGCGCTTGCGCGGCTCCTTGATCTATAAGATTCGGCAATGTGGGCGGAAAGCCCTGCTCAGCGCCATGACCAACCTTCCTAGTCATCCATCTTCTGCGATCGGCCCTCGCCGATTGTCGTACAGGCGTACTACTCTGTAGGTGGCAACAGGGACGGGACCAGCAACCCTTCGAGCCGTCGCGACAGGTGTCGGGGCCTCGTTGGGTATGCAAGAGCTTTAGCCAGGCACGTAGGCTAGGCAGCAGCCAAGGAGGTGTAGCCATGAGCCCCCCCAGCAGCTCCGGATGGCACGACTCACTGCTAGCCGCGCTTAGGGCTGCTCGCTACACACATGAAGAGGTTGTCGCAAGCGTTGCGGCCGAAGTAGGCGAAGAGCCTGATTGGCTGAAAGCCGCCCTCCATGGCGACGCTGCGCCATCGGCGTCCGAGTACCTAATACTGTCCGCAGTGACGGCGATTCCGGTGCCGGTGTTGGCCGGTCTCGTCGATCCGGCAAGCAGCACTGGCGTCGCCTTGCGGGCAGGCACGCTCGCGAGTCCAGGTGAAGCCACTGGGGCCGCGCAGCGGCGTGGGATCGAGCTAGTCGAGACCTCCCGTTTGATTTGCTCCTGGCTCGGTGCCGATTGGGCCGAAAGGGCCTCGCGTCTCGAGCGCGCCCGGAGCGTCGTTTCCCGCGAGGCTTTCCCTCCTAATGCCGGCATGTATGCAGCTCAACAGGTTCGTGCCATGCTTGCCCGACTTAAGCTCATCGCTAAAGACGAGCCAATCGGGGACCTAGTTGCCTTGGTCGAATCTTTAGGTATACCGGTGGAGCTTAGGGACGATCTGCCAGAGGATGTCCACGGGCTGACCATTCACGACCAGTCCCTTGGTGCGTGGGACTGCGCAATACTGATTCGTGTGCAGGACTTTTGGGTGCGCCAACGCTACACCCTTGCTCATGAACTGTGTCATGTGTTCTATCGGGACTCGGGTCTTGTCTTCGTTAACGACGAGCACGTGCCTGAGAGCACCAAGAGCGAGGAAATTCGGGCCGAAGCCTTTGCGCGCCATTTCCTGGCCCCTTCTCTAGAGGCGCGCAAGATCTGGACGTCTCACATTAAGGGCAGCGGCGGGGACGCCAATAAGGCGCTGTGCGAGTTTATGCTGCACTTTGGAATCAGTCGGCAGGCAACACTGCGCCTTCTGCGCACTGAAAGGCTCGTAGACGGTGGTTTGCTTCGGGAACTCGAACAGGATTCGGTGTGGAACCGTATGCAGTCGGCCGGCTTAGGGCCCATCTGGGCTGAGCTCGTTGAGGAACAAAGCGTGGCCAGCGCTTCTGTTTGGCTCGTCGAGTCGGCGCTGCATCTCTATGAGGAGGGCCTTGTTCCTGCCAGCGTTGTGGCCAGCGCTCTTGGACAGCCAGAGGACAAAGTTAGGGAAGAGCTCAAGTTGCAGGGCTGGGAAATTCGCGCGGAGTTCTAGACCTGGTCGCAGATTGCGCATTTTCCGCTTGCGCTATCGCGACTACAGGCGAAAGAGTCTGTGCTAGCGCCTGGCTTAGCATCAGCGGGTATCCCCGAGATGAGGCAGGCCGCTTCGTAGTCGGCAACTACATCGGCGAGTTGAATCAAGTCTTCGGCATGACACACGAGTTCGCGGAGCAGGTGCCCGAAGTGAAGCGACAGAACACTCGGAGTTTGACGGCTCGCGACGTAGCTAGCTCCACCGTCGTTCGTCAAGAGAACAGGATTGGGCCGCCTCGACGCTGCGACGATAAGTGTTGCCTCACCAGCATGCTTTAGTACGAGCCCATGCACTTGGGCTCCGGGCTGGCGTCGAGCAGCTTCGTAGGATCGTAACTGGCCGTGCACAACCTGAAGTCTCGCGGCAAGTTCCTGAGACATCTGAATTTCGTCCACGGCGAGCCGGGCACTCGTCAGAAAGAAGTTGCGCGCCCGAACCGCTGCAGGTTGAAGCCCTCTCGGCTCCGAGGTCGTTGCCAGCGCTTTTCGACGGACTTCGTCTCGTACTGCATCTGTAGTTGACGCACGGCTTTCGTATAAGACATGAAAACGCGCTACGGCGTTTATCCGAGTGGATGCCCCGAGGGAGAAGAGAATCCCGGCATCGACCAGGGCAAATCGGTTGCGATCACCTTGAGGAATTACGTTGCGAGGAAACGCGTGCTGCGCGACCTCGTTCTGCGTCTGCCGGGGAGGAACGCTGCTGATGCGACGGTGACGAAACATCCCGGGATTCGGAGTCGGATGCGTCATTAGTAGGACACTCCCGATTGTGTAGGACGCATGGCGGCGGGGCTGGGAGGTGTATATCCGGACGCCGCCTCCGGGCACCATATCGCCATTGGGCATGCTGAGCAATGGGCACCTGGCCGCGCCTGCCATTCGGTGTCGTAGTGCCACTGTCCCACCCGATTGGCGACGCGGGCCTCCGCGATGAGCATGAGTGTTTCGTCGCTAGTGCGATATGTAAAGACCTCTGCGCCTTTAGGAGTTAGTACCTCAAGCTCGACAACTCCTTCCGTGGCTCCATGGCGGGTGGTCCAACCGCCGTCCAATAGCGCCAACAACCAATAGACAATGCCCTCGAACCCATCACGAGCAACGTCAGCATCAGGTGGAAGCTCAGCATTTGTCGTCTTGGTTTCACGTACCACCAAATTGGAGTCGCGGATGTAGAGCGCGTCGGGCGAAGAAACCACAATGGTGTCCGCAGTCACGTCCCAGCCGTACAGCGGCGACTCCAAGCGGACCACGTCCACGCTGTTCGCTAATGGGCACTGCTGTACGTGGTGCAGCAGGAACGGCCGAATGGTGGCGTAGGTTGCGTCGTCTAAATCCTCGAACGCGATGTCCTGATGGCTTCTTAGGGAGACATCAGGCAGGTCATCTTCACTACAAGCCCTAGATCTGGCATGGGCAACCCGGAGCCAATGGTGAATAGCACGTCCTCGGTCCGCCTCTTCCCCATAAACCTCAGCGTCTAGGTCGGGCGGGAGGCGAAGCTTCCGCTCTAGGTACCATCGAGCTGGGCACCGCTCGTAAATGCGTAGGTCGGTCGCAGATACAGAGCGCGTATAGGGGCCTCGTTGTACTTGATAGAGCGCTCCGTCCATTGGAATTAGGGCCTCACACGCGCCCGCAACCTTGCAACTAGCACAATCCCGACTAGGAGTAGGATTGTCTCCGTCGATGAGTTCTAGAGCCCTTGGGCGGACGGAAGCTTTGTAGCGCTCGTCGAGTTCCGCGGGGCTAATGCGATCAAGGACGACTGCTTCGGTTGGTCCTCTGCTGCTGAAGAGTCCGACCTCGACAACCGATGCGTGTCGCGTTCCCTGACCGGCAATGCGTGTGGCCGCGTATGCGGCAAGCTCTGCCCACCTCGTGACCTTATCCCTGGCATGCTTTAGTCGCACCCGATGTACCTCTACATGGCCATTCGCGGATCGGTAGGTAGGGCCCCAGTAGGATATCTGGCCATTCCTAGTTACTCGCGTCTTAAGATCAAAGCCCAGGTAATCGAGCGGGAAGCCCAGCTCGTCTTCTCGGGATTCCAGAAAGTCCAAATAGTTGTCAATGGCCCTAACGAGGAAGGTTCGGAGACCGGGGTGGGCGGCAGAGAGCGACCTCGCGGCGGCCTTGCGCGCATCCTCGTATTGGCGACCCACCCGACGGGTAACGTGGAAGACCCCGAGGGCTTGAAACAGTTGCTTGAGCGGTATGTCCTCCCGGTCCCACTGCTTGATCCAACCGTGAGTGCCACTCACGTTGGAGCCCAAGTGGGTTTTCACATAGGCGTACTGTCGGCAGAGATGATCATTCTCCACGTCGGTGGCGGAGACCTTGAACATCTCGGCCGGGGTAAGCTCGAATCCCCCGGGACGCCAATCCTTCACGTGATTAACCCTTCCCCCGCACCCGACAGGTAGCTTCCCATATCTATTGAGTCGGGGGTAGTTGCAGCCGCAAGGTCGTGTCTAACGTGAATGCCGCGTTCTGGTGCCAAAGGGGCACTTCCTCGGCGTCTGGCAGGTCAGATAGGCGGCTACCGACGCACACCGGGGGTCGAACCTGCTCTTCTCTTGCACTGTGGGGCGTGTGCATGTCTGCAGGACAGGGGGTTTGCCGTGGGCGTTCCGGGCCGACGGGAGCTCGTTGCTGCGGAGCTTAAGCGCATGAGGGAGAGCTTGGGCTTGCCGGGCAAGGAGGTGGCCGCTGCCCTCGGCTAGTCCCAGCCGAAGGTGTCCCGCATCGAGAATGCGCGAATTGCCGTAAGCGCCCGCGACCTCGCCGCCCTCCTTCACTACTACGGGACGCCAGAGGACGTGCGAGCTGAGCTGCTCGCCATGGTGGCCAACGACGAGGGCCGCACGGGGTGCGGGCGTCTTGGTCGCCGGGTTGAGAAAGCGGTGAGGCTGAGTCGCTTATGACATCAGGTCCGTAGCGAGCACGAGAGCCACCCCAGTCCCGGAGCGGGATCCCCGAGGCTCGCGCAGTGATCGACTTCGCTTCCGAAATATGGGAGTGTCGGGGTTAGCCGATACTGAAACATCCTGGAAGCGGGGTCGATCAACGCGGGGTCAGTCGACGCTAGGCAGCTTCGGCCCGAGGACGTCGTCGCCGCATCAGGGGGAGGTCCCGGCCCGGGACGTCGATGATCGTGTACGCGTACCCTGCTCGGCCAGGAAGAGCTGCCGGTGCGCCGCGTACTCGGTGTCGATGGTGTCCCGGGAGACCACCGTGTAGAAGTGCGCCTGCCGCTTGTCGGCCTTCGGCCGCAGCACCCGGCCGAGCCGCTGCGTCTCCTCCTGCCGCGACCCGAAGGTGCCGGGAGACTTGGATCGCCACCGCCGCCTCGGGCAGGTCGATGGAGAAGTTGCCGACCTTCGAGATGACCAGGGTGCGGATCTCACCCGAGCGGAACGCGTCGAAGAGCCGTTCCCGTTCCTTGTTGGTGGTGGAGCCCTGCACGATCGGCGCGTCCAGGTATTCGCCGAGCTGGTGCAGTTGGCCGATGTAACCGCCAATCACCAGCACCTGGTCGCCTCCGTGCCGGTCGACCGCGCCCTCACTACTGGCAGGCCGAGCCGGCGGCGGCCCTGGAGGTCCGCGGTGATGAGGGGCTGGCTGAAGGTCACCAAGGTGAGCGCCCGGCCCAGTATCGGATAATTCTGGGCCGGGCCAAATCCGTCTGCGCGTCAGTCGAACGCGGCGGCGAACATGCCGGGCTGATACGAACCACCCCGCTGGTGCACGATCACGGCGAGCCGGTTGGCTGCGTTGATCAGTGCGACCAGGGAGATCAGCGCGGCGATCTGATCGTCGTCGTAGTGCTTCCGCACCTGCGCCCAGGTCTCGTCGGACACGCCCTGGTGGGCGTCGGCGAGCCGGGTGCCCTCTTCGGCGAGGGCCAGCGCGGCCTGCTCGGCCTCGGTGAAGACGGTGGACTCGCGCCAAGCGGCGACCAGGTGGAGCCGGACCGCGGTCTCGCCGGCGGCTTCGGCCTCCTTGGTGTGCATGTCGATGCACCAACCGCAGCCGTTGATCTGGCTGGCCCGCAGCGACACCAGTTCCTGCGTCGACTTCGGCAGCGGCGACTGCTGGATCACCATGCCGGCGTTGGCGAACCGCTTGAAGAACTTCATGGCGATCTCGTTGTCGAACATGTTGAATCGGGCGTCCATGGTTCCGTCCTTCGCTCGTGGTGTTCGGTGGACGAACACGAGATGCCGGCGGTCGGATCCCTGTGACGGCGCGGCCAGGTGACGACCGCCACTCCCCGGAGGTGTCACACCACGGCGGGGTTCGGCATCTGGTGGGTGACCGCAGTCGAGAACGAACGGGAGTCACCCATGGTGGGCACGCCGCAAACCGCAGCCGACGACCGCCCGGATCCCGCCACCGAGGCGTTCCTCGCCCACCGCAACCTGCTGTTCACCGTCGCGTACGAGATGCTCGGGTCAGCCGCCGACGCGGAGGACGTCCTGCAGGAGACGTGGTTGCGGTGGGCGGGCGTCGATCTCGGCGAGGTGCGGGATCAGCGTGCCTACCTGGTCCGGATCGCCACCCGCCAGGCTCTCGCCCGGCTGCGTACGCTCGGCCGCCGCAAAGAGTCCTACGTCGGCTCCTGGCTGCCCGAGCCGCTGCTCACCGCGCCCGACGTCGCCGAGGACGTCGCGTTGGCCGACAGCGTCTCGATGGCGATGCTGCTGGTGCTGGAGACGCTCGCGCCGACCGAACGGGCGGTGTTCGTGCTGCGCGAGGTGTTCGACATCGGGTACGACGAGATCGCCGAAGCCGTCGACAAGAGCCCGGCCGCGGTCCGTCAGATCGCACACCGGGCCCGGGCCCACGTCGCGGCGCGCCGGCCGCGCCAGGTCGTCTCGGCGACCGAGACCCGGTACGCGCTCGACGCGTTCCAACGGGCGGTCGAGACCGGCGATCTGCAGAGCCTGCTCGACATCCTCGCGCCAGATGTCGTCCTGCTCGGCGACGGTGGCGGAGTCAAGCAGGCCGTCCCGCGGCCCATCGTCGGAGCCGACAAGGTCGCCCGCCTGCTGGCCGGCGGCTGGGGCCGGATCGCCGACATCTCGTCGCTGCGGCCGGCGCAGGTCAACGGCTACCCGGCGCTGATTGTCCAACTCAATGGAGAGCTCGACACCGTCCTGGCCGTGCGCATCGACGGCGGCCTCATCACCGGCCTCTACGCGGTGCGCAACCCCGAGAAGCTGTCGCACATGGAGCGGGAAACCACCCTGAGCCGCTGAGCCGGCGGGGACGGGTGGCCGGCTGATTCGTTGACGACATCAAGTTGGTAGCGAGCGAACCAGACCTCCGCTCCCCGCGAACGCCGCACCGGGGCCCGGCCGGCCGTCCCGGCCGCCCGCGCCGGCCCGCGCGTCAGTCGACCGTCGGCAGCTTCGGCCCGAGCACATCGTCGGCGTCGATGATCGACGCCATCTGCAGCAGGCGTGGCGAAATGGTACCGCATCCAGTACCATTTTATCGTGCCGTCCATAGCCAAGCTCGTTGAAGCGATGCGAAGCAACCAGCAGAACGTCGCCTACAACGATCTCTACGGCGTGTGCGAGCACTACTTCGGGAAGCCCCGGCAGGCCGGTACTCCCACGCAGTGTTCAAGATGCCCTGGGCGGGCGACCCACGCGTCAACATCCAGAACGACAAGGGCAAGGCCAAGGCCTACCAGGTCCGGCAGGTACTCAAGGCGATCGACAAGAAGGAGGCCATGTGATGCACCCCGAAGCCCGTCCCGAGATCACCCATTACACCTACCGCGTCACCTGGTCCGCTGAGGATGACGAGTTCGTCGCCACCTGCGTCGAGTTCCCGTCGCTCTCCTGGCTTGCGCCGTCGCAGATCGGAGCCCTCCAAGGGCTTGAGGATCTGGTGCGTGAGGTGATCGGGGACATGGCGGAGCAGGGTGAGCCGGTGCCACAGCCGTTCGCTGACCGCAGCTACTCGGGCAAGTTCAATCTCCGCGTCGGCGAGAGCCTGCACCGCGAACTCGCCATGCGGGCCGCTGAGGACGGGATGAGCCTCAACCAGTACGTGCTGGGGAAGCTCCGAGCCGCCTGACCAGGCCGTTCAGTCCACGCTCGGCAGCTTCGGCCCCAGCACGTCGTCGGCGTCGATGATCGTGTACGCGTACCCCTGCTCGGCGAGGAACCGCTGGCGGTGCGCCGCGTACTCCGTGTCGATCGTGTCCCGGGAGACCACGGTGTAGAAGTGCGCCTGCCGCTTGTCGGCCTTCGGTCGCAGCACCCGCCCCAGCCGCTGCGCCTCCTCCTGCCGCGACCCGAAGGTGCCCGACACCTGGATCGCCACCGCCGCCTCCGGCAGGTCGATGGAGAAGTTGCCGACCTTGGAGAGGACCAGGGTGCGCAGCTCGCCCGAGCGGAACGCGTCGAAGAGTCGTTCCCGCTCCTTGTTGGTGGTCGAGCCCTGCACGATCGGCGCGTCGAGATACTCGCCGAGCTGGTGCAGTTGGTCGATGTAGGCCCCGATCACCAGCACCTGGTCGTTCGGGTGCCGGTCGACCAGCGCCTTGATCACCGGCAGCTTCGTCCGGGCCGTCGCCGCCATCCGGTAGCGCTCCTCGGACTCCGCCGTCGCGTACGACATCCGCTCGGCGTCGGTCAGCGTCACCCGTACCTCGGTGCACTCGGCCGGGGCGATCCAGCCCTGCGACTCGATGTCCTTCCACGGCGCGTCGTACCGCTTGGGGCCGATCAGGCTGAACACGTCGCCCTCCCGGCCGTCCTCGCGTACCAAAGTCGCCGTCAGCCCCAGCCGGCGGCGGGCCTGGAGGTCCGCGGTGAACCGGAAGATCGGCGCGGGCAGCAGGTGCACCTCGTCGTAGACGACCAGGCCCCAGTCGCGGGCGCCGAACAGGTCCAGGTGGGTGAACGCGCCGCCGCGCCGCGAGGTGAGCACCTGGTACGTGGCGATGGTGACCGGGCGGATCTCCTTGCGCTCGCCCGAGTACTCGCCGATCTCCTCCTCGGTCAGCGAGGTGCGGGCGATCAGCTCCCGCTTCCACTGCCGGCCGGCGACCGTGTTGGTGACCAGGATCAGCGTGGTCGCCTTCGCCTCGGCCATCGCCGCCGCCCCGACCAGCGTCTTGCCCGCGCCGCAGGGGAGCACCACCACGCCCGACCCACCGGCCCAGAACGCCTCCACGGCCTCCCGCTGGTACGACCGCAGCGTCCACGGCTTGCGGCCGTCCTTGCCCGCCTCGGCCAGCTCGATGTGGTGCGCCTCGCCGTCGACGTACCCGGCCAGGTCCTCCGCCGGCCAGCCGAGCTTCAGCAGCGCCTGCTTGAGCCGACCCCGCTCCGAGGGGTGCACCTGGATGGTGTCGTCGTCGATCTTGTTGCCGAGCATGCCGGCGAGCTTCTTGCTCTTGGCGACCTCGATCAGGACCAGCCGGTCCAGGGCCCGCAGCACCAGGCCGTGCACCGGGTCGTTGGCGAGCTGGAGCCGGCCGTACCGGTCCATCGTCTCGGCCACGTCGACCAGCAGCGCGTGCGGGACGGGGTAGCGGGAGTACTTGAGCAGGGCGTCCACCACGGCCTCGGCGTCGTGGCCGGCGGCCCGGGCGTTCCACAGCCCCAGCGGGGTGAGCCGGTAGGTGTGCACGTGCTCCGGGGAGCGTTCCAGCTCGGCGAAGGGGGCGATGGCCATCCGGCAGGCCTGCGCGTCGGGGTGGTCGATCTCCAGCAGCAGGGTCTTGTCGGACTGCACGATCAGTGGTCCACCACTCACGCCAGCGTCCTCTCCCGAAGGTCGGATCGTCGGCCACCTCGTGCGACACCCGCCGCAGGCCGACCATCCAGTGTTGCACGCGCCCGGGTGACAGCAAGAAAACTGCTCATCCGACGCAACCGCCCCGGTACCGGAAACGTCTACCAATAGGACGGACGACCCGGGAGGCCCCATGCGCACCATCAGTTTCGCCGCCCGGATCGCCGCCCTGGCTGTGGTCACGCTGGTCGGCGCCGTTGGGTGCGCGTTCGATCCGCAGGCCGACCCGGGTGGCACTGGAGGAGGGCTCGCCCCGGTCGGCAGTGCGGAAAAAGTAACGGGGGCGAGCGGTACCCCCCGGCCCGACCAGCGGGCCCCGTTCAGGCCGGTGGCCCGGCCGACGACCACAGCCCCGAAGCCGCGGGCGACGGCCACGCCGACGAGATCGGCGACCCCGTCCCCCTCCGCGACCGCGACGCACCGGCCCACCCCGTCGCCATCCGCGTCGCGCACGACCTGCCCCCAGGGCGAACGCCAGCGCGACGTCGAGGCGTACCTCGCCGAGCTGGGCGGCTTCGGCAAGGTCACCGTCGACGGCAGGCAGTCGGACGCCGACTGCGCCGCGATCAAGAAGTTCCAGCAGCGGTACGACATCCGCCCCGCCGCCGGCCGCGCCGGCCCGCTCACCTACGAGGTGGCGAAGCGGCTGGCCACCACGGACGTGCAGCGCTGCCACGCCGGCTCGGGCACCACCTTCTGCGTCGACCTGACCCGGCAGACGACCTGGGTGATGCGCAACGGCAAGCTCGTCGCCGGCCCGACCGTCACCCGCACCGGGATGTCGGGCTACGCCACCCCCGCCGGCAGCTACACGATCTTCAACCGGAGCCTGAAGGAGTGGTCCGACCCGTACGACGTCTGGCTGCCGTACTGGCAGCAGTTCAACGGCGGGATCGGCTTCCACGAGACCACCACGTACCTGCACAACTCCGCGATCGGGTCGCACGGCTGCGTCAACCTGCTGCCCACCGACGCGGTGCGCTGGTGGGAGCTGGGCCGGGTCGGCGCCACCGTCACGCTCGTCGGCCGGCGCCCCGGCACCTGAGCCACCGGGGATCAGGGTTTTCGCCCCTGTCCGGGCCGGCCGCCGGGTGCCACCCTGGAGGGCAGAGCCGGACGGGGCGGGAGGGCTGGCATGACCGTCGACCGCGAAGTGATCGCCGACGACGCGCTACCCCGGGGGCGGGTGACCCCGCCCGACGAGGTCTCCACGGCCACGGTGGTCGGCTACTCCGTCGCCGGAGCCGCCGTCGTCGGCTGGTTCCTCTTCGGCTGGCTGGTGCAGAAACAGGGCTTCGTCGCCTCGGTCGGCGAGGCGGCCGGTGCCGGCTCCGCGCTCCTGCTCAGCGTGGCGGTGGTCGGCACCGTACGCCGCAGCCGCCGCTGACCGTCAGTCCTCGCGCACCGCCGCGGTGATCCGGTGCAGGGCGAAGGTGTGCAGCATCTCCGTCCGGTCGTCCTCGGCGCGCAGGTAGCCCGCGCCGATCGAGACCGGCCGGACCAGCCTCGACATCGTCGCCCCGTGCGCGTCGACGTAGCCCACCCAGACCAGCGCCTTGTCCCTGACCGCCTGCTGAAGCACGGCGAGGGCCTCGCCATGGCCGTGCGCCGGCACCGGCCCAGCCCCGGTCCGGGTCGCGGCACCGCGGACCACCGCGGGGGCCCGTCGGGCGGCCCGCGCCGCCGCCTCGCCCCGCCGGATCTGCTCCACCACGCCGAGCAGCCGCGGCATCGGCAGCTTCGGCGTGGCCAGCGGGTCGACCGCGCGGGTGGTCACCGGCACCCGGGCGGGGGCCCGCCGGGTCTTCGGCCGGGCCAGCACCGCCGCGCCGCTGGCGTCCTCCGGCACCGGGGCGTACCCGGCGTCGCGGAGCGCGAGCAGCATCCGCTGCACCTGGTACGGGGTGGAGAGCACCGTCGGGGCCAGCCGGCGGAACGCCAGCGGCTCCAGCCGCCGGTCCGCGAGCACCTCGGCGAGCAGCGCCTCGTCGTCGCTGCGCACGTACCCGCCGGCGGAGCCGACGCGCAGCCCGCCGTGCTTGCGCGCCACGTCGTCCACCAGATAGGTGAGCCCCTGCGGCACCGGGGTCCGGGACCGGCGGCGGAAGAGCTCGTGCAGGTCGTCGGCGGTGTACCCGGCGTCCAGGGCGCGCCGCACGCTGCCTGTGCTGACCCGGTGCACGCTGGCGCCGCCGGCCGACTCGTGCTCGGCCACCACGTCCAGCTCGGCGGCGAGCGTCGGGTCGGGCGGGCCGGGCACCACCACGCTCAGGTCGGCCTGCACCAGGAAGTGGTCGACCGGGGCGGGGAGCAGCGAGTCCAGCGCCCGCATCGCACTGGACGGGTCCCCGCTCTCGGTGTCCGCGCGCAGCCCCAGCGGGTCGTCCGCGCCCCGCTCGTCGGCGTCGGTGACGTCGGCCAGCAGCAGCCGCCCGTACGAGGTGAGCGCCCCCAGCCCGGTCACGCCGAGCTGGGCCGCCTCGGTCAGCACCTCCCGGTGCGCGGTCTCCCGCCCCCGGCTGCGCCGCGGCGCCCGCCAGTCGAGCAGCTCCAGTACCTCCTCCGGCGTCGGCGCGGTGGCCGGTTCCAGGTCGGCCAGCACCCCGAGCACCGCCCGGCGGGCGGCCGGCGCGCCGGCCCGTTCCGCCTCGGCGGAGAGCACGCTGATCGGCCGGTCCCGGTCGTCACGCTGGCCGACCAGGCCCACCTGCCGGCTCATGGTCAGCCAGGCCCGGGCGAGCTGCTCCCAGCGGTGGGCCAGCGACATCGCCCGCCACACCTCGTACCCGCCGGTGGGCAGCACCTGCTGGTCGGCGCCGTACCGGGCGGTGGTGGCTCCGGGCAGGTCCAGCTCGCCGACCAGCCCCGCCGCGTACGCCACCTCGAAGATCAGCGCGGTGGTCGACTCGTCCAGCCCGAGCGTGCGGGCCAGCCGGCGCAGGTCGCGTACCCCGACGCCGCCCGAGCGCAGCACCGGCGCCGGCTCGGCGGCCAGGCTCTCCAGCAGCGCCTCGGTGTGCCGTACCAGCTCCATGGTCTGCCCCGCCCCGGCGGAGTCGACGGCCTTCGGCTCGCGCGGCGCGGCGGCCACCGACGGTGGGCTGGTGCGCAGCGGGCCGAGCGGGCCGGTGTCCCGACGCAGCAGCAGCCCGACCTCGCGGGGCAGCTCCACGGTGCCGGCGGAGACCGGTACCAGCAGCCGCGCCTCGACCAGCCAGCGCACCGGCGAACCGGTTGGCGCGCCACCGTTGGTGGCGTCCGGGGGGAGGTCGTCCTCCGCGCCGGTCGCGGGGGCCCGCAGCGCGCCCGGGGGGATGCTGCCGACCGGCGGGCCGGCCGCGAGCCGGTCCAGGATCGCCCGGGCCGAGGGGGGAGCGGCGAGCAGCGCCCGGCGCAACTTCGCCGGGTCCGCGCAGACCGCGGCCGTCCGCGGGTCCAGGTCGGCCGCGGGCCGGCCCAGCCCCGCCGGGTACGGGGCGAGCTCGTCCACGCTGCCCACGACGCGCAGGGCGTGCTCCGGGCCGTACAGCAGGAAGAGCGCGCGCAGCTTGTCGACCGCGGCCCGGATGGTGGTCGGGGCGGGCGGGTGCGGCCCGGCGGTGGCCGTGGCGAGCACCGCGTCGGTGGAGGTGGTGCCCCCCTCGGGGTGCCGGGTCAGCCGGGCGGCGTCGAGGATCTGGAGGGTGAACTGGTCCAGCCCGTCCAGCGCGCGGGCCACCGACACCCGCGACTCGGCCCGGAGTGCGAGCGCGGACACGTCGGCGGGCACCGGCACGACGAGGTCGGGCCGCAGTTGCAGCAGGGCGGCGAGCGACTCGTCGGGCAGGGCGCGCAGGTGGTCGGCGAGTGAGGTGGTCATCGTCGTTCCACGCTAGCCCGGTCCGGGGCGTTCCCGCCCCTCGGACGTCCGGCTCGGCCGGGGTTGGCCGGGTACGTTCTCAGGATGCCCGCGCTGATGGTCGGATTCGACCTCGACATGACCCTGGTCGACTCGCGTCCCGGCATCGCCGCCTGCTATCGGGCTTTGACCGCCCTGACCGGCGTGCCGGTGGACGCCGAGCTGGCGGTCTCCCGGTTGGGGCCGCCGCTGCGCACCGAGATCGCGCACTGGTTCCCGCCGGAGCGGGTCGAGGAGACGGTGACGATCTTCCGGGAGCTCTACCCGGCGTACGCGATCACCCCGACGGTGCCGCTGCCCGGCGCGCGCGAGGCGGTCGACGCGGTGCACGCCCTGGGCGGCCGGGTGATGGTGGTGACCTCGAAGCTCGGCCGGCTGGCCCGGCTGCACCTGGACCATCTCGGGCTGGCCGTGGACGAGCTGGTCGGCGACCTGTTCGCCGAGGAGAAGTCGACCGCACTGCGCGAGCACGGCGCGGGCCTGTACGTCGGCGACCACGTGGCGGACATGGTGGCGGCGCAGACGGCCGGGATCCCGGGCCTCGGGGTGGCCACCGGGCCGTGCACGACCGACGAGCTGCGGGCAGCCGGGGCGGAGCTGGTGCTCGGCGACCTCACCGGATTCTCGGCGGCGCTGGACCGGATCATCGGGCTAGCCTTGGAGCAGTAGACGTCTCAAGTGAAGCAGGGGTTCCAAAGGTGCCGACGGGTCGAGTGAAGTGGTATGACGCGGCCAAGGGATACGGCTTTGTCACCAGCGACGAGGGTGGCGACGTGTTCCTGCCCAAGGGCGCGCTGCCGACGGGTGTCACCGACCTCAAGGGTGGTCAGCGGGTCGACTTCAGCGTGGTGGACAGCCGCCGGGGCGCCCAGGCGATGGGGGTCAAGGTGCTGGACGCCCCGCCGTCGATGTCGGAGCTGCGCCGGCGGCCGGCCGAGGAGCTGCACGGCATGGTCGAGGACATGATCAAGGTGCTGGAGGCCAAGGTCCAGCCGGACCTGGGCCGGGGCCGCTTCCCGGATCGGAGGACCGCGCAGAAGATCGCTCAGCTGGTCCACGCGGTGGCGCGCGAGCTGGAGGTCTGAGGGCTGGAGACCCGGGGTACGAGCCCGGCGTCGGCGGCCCGGCCGAGCAGCGCGTCCACCGCGGCGAAGCCCGCGTCCCCGAGGTCGGCGGTGAAGTCGTTGACGTAGAGGGCGATGTGCCGGTCCACCACGTCGGGCTCCATCTCCTGGGCGTGCGCGAGCACGTAGTCGCGGCTCGCCGCCGGGTCCGCCCACGCCTGCCGGACGGACTCGCGGATCCAGCCGGCGGCCTCGACCGGGTCGACGGCGCCCTTGCGGGCCAGGATCGCGCCGAGCGGGATCGGGAGGCCGGTGTCGGCCTCCCACCACTCGCCGAGGTCGACCAGCGCGGTCAGCCCGTGCCGGGGATAGGTGAACCGGGCCTCGTGGATGACCAGCCCGGCGTCGTACGTCCCGGCGGCGACGGCGGGCATGATCTCGTGGAACGGCACCACCTCGATCCGGGCCGGCGGCCGCTCGGCCGACCAGAGCCGGAAGAGCAGGTACGCGGTGGTCCGGTCGCCGGGCACCGCGACGGTGGCGCCGGTCAGGTCGGTCAGGTCGGTCCGGTCGCCGCGGGTGAGCACCAGCGGGCCGCAGCCCCGGCCGAGCGCCCCGCCGCAGGGCAGCAGGTGGTAGTCGTCGAGCAGCCAGGGCAGCGCCGCGTAGCTCACCTTGACCAGGTCGAACGCGCCCCGCTCGGCGGCGGTGTTGGTGACGTCGACGTCCGCGTAGGTCACCTCGACCGGCGGCGCGCCGGGCACCCGGCCGTGCACCAGGGCGTCGAAGACGAACGTGTCGTTGGGGCAGGGCGAGATCGCCAGGGTGAGCGCCACGCTCCCACGGTAGCCCCGCCCCGCTGGCCCGACGCACCCCCGCCCACCCGGCTGTGACGCCGCCCGCCTCCGGCCCTCCGACTTTGGTGCCGCCCGCCGCCGGCCCTCCGGCGGTGATGCCGCCCGCCTCTGGCCCTCCGGCGGTGATGCCGCCCCCCGGGGGCCTCCGGCGGTGCTGCCGCCCGCCTCCGGCCCTACCGTCCACCGGTGCCAGCGGTGACGCTGCGTGCGGATTAGGGGCCGAGGAACCCCCTCCCCGGCTCGCTACGAACTTGATGACGTCAACGAATCACCTCCCCGGCCCCGGCCGGGTTCGCGGTGCCCGGGGTGTGCCCCCCGCCAGCGATTCGTTGCCGTCATCAAGTTTGTAGCGTCCCGTTGACCACCTTCATCCCCAGCTCCGGCCGTTTTCCACAGAGTTATCCACAGGGCGGTCGAGGGTGTTGAGGACGGCTACGGAGCCGGCCAGCATGGTGTGGATGAGCGAGACGACGCCTCAGGTCGATCTCGGCGCCGCCCTCCGGGCCCTGCGCCGGGCGGCGGACCTGAGCCAGCGTGAGCTGGCCGAGCGGTCCGGAGTGCCGCAGCCGACCATCGCCCGGATCGAGTCCGGCGCGGTGACCGACCCCAGGTTCCGGACCGTGGAGCGTCTGGTGCGAGCGGCCTCGGGGCGGATCACCCTTGGCGAGCCGGACGCTTCGCCCCCGCCGATCCCGCACGAGGAGCTTCGCGACGCGGCCGGGCGGCACTGCCCGGCACACCTCGATGCCCGGGAGGTGCGGGAACCACGGGACTGGCCGGGAGCCTGGTGGGCGCACTGGTACGACCTTCCGCCCGAGCGGTGGAACGTGACGTTGCCGGCGACCACCTACGCCCTGGACCGGGCCGCTCGGGACCGGCGGCGCTGGGGCGAACAGATCCGGCGTGACGTGCGGGTACGCCGCTGCGTCGATGACCTCCCAGCTACGTCCTGGCGGTTCGTCGCCGAGCTGCCCGACGGTGCACTGGTCGGCGAGCTGCGGGCGCACGAGCGCAGCGTCGAATTTTTCCGCCGGTACCCCCTGGGTGATCGGCGGGAACTCGTGCTCGACGGCGTCCTCGTCTCCGCCGAGCACCGGGGGCTGGGGATCGGGCGCCGCCTGCTCGACGCGCTCGCCACCGAGATGGATCGTGCCGGCATCGGCGCCGTGCAGGCGATCGCCGAGTTCGGTGGCATCGGCTTCCTGCTGGCCTGCGGCTACCGGCTGGAGGCCAGCCGACCGGCCTCGCTCCGGCTCGACCGGCCGGCCGTCAGCGCAGGACTCGACCGGCCGACTGTCAGCGCAGGACTCGACCGGCCGGCAGTCAGCGCAGGAAGCGGGCGGCGGCGGTCAGGGCGGTGAGCGCCTCCCGGATCCGCCACGCGTCGCGGTCCCGGGGACCGATCGGGTTGGAGACGGTCCGCAGCTCGACGAAGGGCAGGCCGGCCTGGACGGCGGCGACCGCCACTCCGTACCCCTCCATGGCCTCGGCCACGGCGTCCGGGTGCCGGTCGGCGAGCGCGGCGGTGCTCTCCGCCGTGCCGGTCACCGTGCTCACGGTGAGCACCGCACCGACCACCGCCTCGGGCAGGGCCTCCCGCAGAGCGGCCAACAGCTCCGGGTCGGCGTCGACGATCGGGCCGCCGCCCAGCAGCTCGGGCGGCATGCCCAGCTCGTCGATCGGGAGGAAGCCCGCCGGCGACTCGGCGCCGAGGTCGGCCGCGACGCTGCGGGTGCCCAGCACCGTGCCGCCGACCGTCACCCGGCCGGCGAAGCCGCCGGCGACGCCCGCGCTGAGCACCGCACGGTACGGGCGGCCGGCCGCCTCGGCCAGCGTGAGCAGGCGTGCCGTGGCGGCGCCCGCGACGGCCGGGCCCACCCCCACCGGGCGGACGGTCACCGTCGGGTCGGTCAGGCCCGCCCGGACCGCCTCCGCCTCGGCGGGCACCGCGGTCAGCACCAGCAGGCCGGTCACGACACCGGTCCCTGCGACTCGCGTCGCTGCTCGCCGTCCGCGCCCGACCCGCCGACCGCCGACGACGGCCGGTAGATGTGGTAGCCGGGCGGTGCCAGACCGGCGTCCGCGGCGCCGGGGGAGTCGTGCCCGGTCGGCGCGGCGGAGGTCGGCGCGGGAGAGGTCGGCGCCACCTGGGCGACGACCTCGGTGGTCGCGTCGCCGCCGGTGGTCGTGTTGTCGCCGGTGGTCGTGTTGTCGCGGGTGGCCAGTTCGTCGTCGTGCAGCGGCCGGCCCATCAGCCGCTCCGCCCGCAGCCGACCGGCGACCACCGCGCCTCGGATCGCGGCAAGGGTGCCCACTCCGGCGGCGACCGCGATGCCGACTCGTCCGTCGAACGGCACCAGGCCGAGGCCGCCACCGGCCACGAAGGCGAGCATCAGCGCCGTCTCCGAATGCGCGAAGGAACTCGCCCGCAGCCGCTCCGGGATCCGCTCCTGGATCGAGGCGTCCACCGCCAGCTTGGCGATCCCACTGCTCAGGGCCGCGACCAGGCAGAGCGCCGCGACCATCGGCAGGGAGAACTTCAACGTCGCCAGGATCGCCACCCCGGCGACGATGACCATGCTGCTGGACTGGATCGCCGTCGGGCGGTGGATGCGCAGCCGGGTGCCCACCGCGGTGGCCAGGAAGCCGCCCACCGCCAGCGCCCCGCCGACCAGGCCCAGCGCCGCCTGATCGTTGAGCTGCCGGCCGAAGAAGTCGGTGGTGAGATCACCCTTCTTCAGCGCGAACGCCAGGAAGAGCAGGAGGAAGCCGTAGAGCGCGCGGAGCGTCGCCGCGCCGATCAACGTGGCGATCACGACCCGGCCGGCGGGGCGTCCCCGGCCCAGCGGCCGGTCGCCGTCGCGGCGCAACGCCCGCAGCGGGCGAGGCACCCGCTCCGGCGGCTCCGAATCCGCCTTCGGCGGCAGCCGCAACGCGATCACCATGCCGACCAGGAAGATCACCGACGCCACCCGCAACGGCCACTGCGGCCCGAACCAGAACGCGGCGAGCCCGATCGGCGCCACCAGGGCACCGGCGACGGTGCCGTAGACGCTGGCCCGGGCGCCGACCTGGGAGAGGCCCAGGCCCTCCGGCAGCAACCGGGGTACGGCCGCCGAGCGGGCCACCCCGTACGCCCGGGAGAGCGCCAGCACCCCGAACGCCGCCGGGTACAACCCCAGGCCGCCCAGGTAGTCGGAGATCAACCAGGCGAGGAAGGCCCGGCCGAGCATGGTGGTGGCCAGGGCGTACCGGCGGCCGTGCCGGAAGTGGTCGAGCAGCGGGCCGACCACCGGCGCCAGCATGGCGAACGGCACCATCGTGACCAGCAGATAGAGCGCGACCTTGCTGCGGGCCTCACCGAGAGGCACGTCGAAGAAGATCGTGCCGGCCAGGCCGATGGCGATCAGGGTGTCCCCGGCGCAGGAGATCGCGTGCAGGTCGAAGAGGCGGACCATGCCGATCTCGCCGCCAGCCCCCCGCGCCCTGGCCGACCCGGCCCGCCGGGTCATCCAGCGGCCGCCGCTGACCGAGCCGCGGAGCAGCAGGCGGCCGGCACGGAAGCCCGTGCCCGCGGTCCGGCCCAGTACGGACCGCCCGGAGCGGGAGAACAGCGGCATGTGCACCATCCTCGCCCATCTCTTCCACCGGTGCCGCACCACCGGGGAGACATCACCGGGGAGTGCCTGTCGGCCGGCCGCGTGCATGGGGAACAATGGTCGGGTGACCAGGCCCGTCTCCACCCGTGCCGCCCGCCTCGACCAGGTCTGCGCCGCCGCCGTCGAGGTGGCCCGTGCCGGCATCACCGAGGTGGAGCCCGCCGACGTCGGCGACCACCTGCGTGCCGTCGCCGAGGGCGACCGGGTCGTCACCCACTACTTCGAATGTCTGATGGGCGGCTACCGCGGCTGGCGGTGGGCGGTCACCGTCACCCGGGTGCCGCGCAGCAAGCACGTCACGATCTGCGAGACGGTGCTGCTGCCCGGCTCGGACGCGCTGCTCGCGCCCGGCTGGCTGCCCTGGCAGGAGCGGCTCAAGCCGGGCGACCTGGGCCCCGGTGACCTGCTCCCCACCCCGCCGGACGACGACCGGCTCGCCCCCGGCTACCTGCTCTCCGACGACCCGGCGGTCGAGGAGACCGCCTGGGAACTCGGCCTCGGCCGGCCGCGGGTGCTCTCCCGGGAGGGGCGCGCCGAGGCGGCCCAGCGCTGGTACGACGGCGACCATGGCCCGTCCGCGCCGATCTCCACCGCCGCGCCGGCCGCCGCCCGCTGCGGCACCTGCGGCTTCTACCTGCCGCTGGCCGGCTCCCTGCGGCAGTCCTTCGGCGCCTGCGGCAACTTCTACGCCCCCGACGACGGCCGGGTGGTCAGCGCGGACCACGGCTGCGGCGCGCACTCGGAGACCCTGATCGAGACCGGGGAGCCCGCGGTCGAGGAGCTGCCCACGGTCTACGACGACAGCGCCGTCGAGGCGATGTCCGTCAGCCGGGCCCCGGGTTCCGTCGAGGCGGCCGAGCCGGCGGAGCCGTACGGCCACTCCTGACCGGTCAGTCCCGCCGGGCGGCGGCTTCCCGGCGGCGTCGTCGGTGAGCGTCGTGCCGCATCATCGTGACCAGACCGGGAAAGCCCCAGAGGAATCCCGCCAGGCAAGTCCAGAGCCAGTTCTGGTGCCCGGTCCTGGTCAGCCAGTCACGGAAGAAGATCAACAGAACCAGGCCCACCACCGCCCAGGCGATCAGCCCGGCGACCGCGAACGGGACCATCGGCGGGTCGAGCGGCTCGGGCCGCGGCGGTTGCTCCTGTGGCACGGGGCAAAGCGTACGCGATCAACTTTTGTCGGCGGCCCCTGATCTGGGACGATGCGCGCGACAACGGAAGATCACCTGCGAGGACCTGATGGCCATTGCCCCGCCGGACAACGGCACCCCGCCCGATCCCGCCCACCCCCGTAACGGTTTCGACCGATACTTCGAGATCTCCGCCCGCGGTTCGACGATGAGCCGCGAGGTACGGGGTGGTCTGGCGACCTTCTTCACGATGGCGTACATCGTGGTGTTGAACCCCCTGATCCTGGGCGGAGCCGTCGACGGCGACGGCAAGAAGCTCTCGATCCCCGCTCTGGCCGCCGCCACCGCGCTGGTGGCCGGCCTGATGACGATCCTGATGGGTGTCGTCGGGCGCTTCCCGATGGCGCTGGCCGCCGGTCTGGGCGTGAACGCGCTGGTCGCGTTCGAGATCGCGCCGGAGATGACCTGGGCTGACGCGATGGGCCTGGTGGTGATCGAGGGTGTGGTCATCGGCATCCTCGTGCTCACCGGCCTGCGGACGGCGGTCTTCCGCTCGGTCCCGACTCAGATGAAGACCGCGATCGGCGTCGGCATCGGTCTCTTCCTCACCATGATCGGCCTGGTCGACGCCGGCTTCGTCCGGCGGGTGCCGGACGTGGCGAACACCACCGTCCCGGTCGGACTGGGCATCAACGGCAAGATCGTCAGCTGGCCGATGCTGGTCTTCGTGGTCGGCCTGCTGCTCACCCTGGTGCTGGTGGTGCGCCGGGTGCGCGGGGCGATCCTGATCGGCATCCTGGCGTCGACCGTGCTGGCGATCATCGTGGAGGCGATCGCCAAGGTCGGGCCGTCCTTCGTCAACGGTCAGCCCAACCCGAAGGGGTGGGCGCTGAACGTGCCGAAGCTGCCGGAGCAGGTCGTGGACATCCCGGACCTGTCCCTGCTGGGCAACTTCAACGTGCTCGACTCGTGGAGCCGGGTCGGCTGGCTGGTCCCGCTGATGTTCGTCTTCACCCTGCTGATCACCGACTTCTTCGACACCATGGGCACCATGGTCGCGATCGGCCAGGAGGGGGACATGCTCGACGAGCGGGGCACCCCGCCACGGGCGAAGGAGATCCTGCTGGTCGACTCGATCGCGGCGGCGGCCGGCGGCGCGGCGAGCGTCTCCAGCAACACGTCGTACATCGAGAGTGCCGCCGGTGTCGCGGAGGGCGCCCGGACCGGCGTGGCCAACCTGGTCACCGGCGCGCTGTTCCTGCTCGCGATGTTCCTGGCGCCGCTGTCCACGGTGGTGCCGTTCGAGGCGGCCTCGACGGCGCTGGTGGTGGTCGGCTTCCTGATGATGACCGCGGTGCGCACCATCGACTGGACCGACTACGAGATCGCCATCCCGGCGTTCCTCACCATCACCCTGATGCCGTTCACCTACTCGATCTCGAACGGCATCGGCGCCGGTCTGATCACGTACGTGGTGCTGAAGCTGGCGAAGGGGAAGGCGCGGGAGATCCACCCGCTGCTCTACGGGGTGGCGGCGCTGTTCATCCTGTACTTCCTGCGTGGGCCGATCGAGTCCGCGCTGCTCTGACCCGTCCGGCTCCGGGCCGGGGCATCCGAAATCGGATTCCCGGCCCGGAGCAGGACAAACTTCCTCGTGAGCATGGTCATATCACACCTCGTTAGCCAGGCTCATTAGTTAGGCTAACTACCGTGACGGAGCGGACGGTGACGGCGAAACGCGTGCCACCGGCGCAGCTGGCCCCTCAGCTGCGTGATGCGATCACCCGACTCAACCGGCGGGTCCGACAGGCCCGCCCGGTCGGCGACCTGACGGTCACCCAGCTCAGCGCGCTCACCAGCCTCCGGCTGGCGGGTGCCCTGACGCCCCGGGAGCTGGCCGACGTCGAGCGGGTGCAACCGCCGACGATGACCAAGATCGTCGCGAAGCTGGAGGAGCGCGGCCTCGTGCAGCGCACCCCCCATCCGACCGACAGGCGACAGGTCATCCTCGCGGCGACCGAGGGGGGACGGGCCGTGCTCGACCAGTTCGAGCGGGTCCGTGACGAGTGGCTGGCCAGCCGGCTGGCCGCGCTCACGGAGGACGAACGCGACACGCTGCGGCGCGCCGCCGAGATCCTCCAGCAGCTCGCCCGCGCCTGAGCGCCCGTACCACCGGGTCCGCGCCGTCCGTAGTGGATGACGCGTATCGACCCGAGGAGGCGCACCAAGAGTGCAGGCGAGATTGAGCACGATGTTCCAGTCCCTACGAGTCCGCAACTATCGACTCTTCGCCACCGGACAGCTGATCAAACTGATCGGCGTCTGGATGATGTTCATCGCCCAGGACTGGCTCGTCCTCGAGCTCTCCGACAACTCGGCCACCGCGCTCGGCGTGGTGACCGCGCTCCAGTTCACCCCGGTGCTGCTGCTCACCCTGCTCTCCGGCCGGCTCGCCGACCGGTACGACAAGCGCATGCTCCTCTTCGTCGCCAACGCCTTCTGGACGCTGCTGGCGCTCGGCATGAGCGTGCTGGTGCTCACCGGCCTGGTCCAGCTCTGGCACGTCTTCGCCTTCGCCCTCCTGCTCGGCGTGGCCAACGCGGTGGAGACACCGGTCCGCCAGGCCTTCGTCTCGGAGCTGGTCGGTACCACCCTGCTGCCGAACGCGCTCTCGCTCAACGCGGCCGTGTTCAACACCGCCCGGATCGTCGGCCCCGCCGTCGCCGGCCTCGCCATCGCCGCCTTCGACGTCGGCCCGGTCTTCCTCTTCACCGCGGTCAGCTCGATCGCCCCGCTGGCCAACGTGGTCCGGATGCGCCCGGCCGAGCTGCACCGCAAGGACCTGCCGCCGGTCGGTGAGCGGGACTCCGCGAAGGTCGTCGACGGGCTGCGCTACGTCTGGCGCCGCCCCGACCTGCTGCTGCCGATGGTGGTCATGTCGATCATCGGGATGACCCTGTTCAACTTCCAGCTCACCCTCGCCGCGCTGGCCAAGACCGTCTTCCACACCGGGGCCGCCTCCTTCGGCCTCTTCAGCACCGCGCTCGCCTGCGGCGCCCTGGTCGGGGCGCTGGCCGGCACCGGGCGACGCAGCCGCCCCTCGGTCTGGCTGGTGCTCGGCGCGGCGGTGGGCTGCGCCAGCTTCGGCACCCTGGTCGGCTTCGTCCCGGCGTACTGGATGGTGGTGGCGCTGCTCCTGCCCACCGGCTTCTTCATGGTCTTCTTCGCCCAGGCCGCCAACCAGCGGGTCCAGCTCGGCGTCGACGCCGCCTTCCGCGGTCGGGTGATGGCGCTGTGGGTGCTGGTCTTCCTCGGCACCAACCCGGTCGGCGCGCCGATCATCGGCTGGGTCGCGGAAACCTACGGCGCCGGGGCGAGCATCTGGATGGGTGGGCTCATCTCGCTGGCCACCGCGCTGCTCGCGCTCACCTGGCAGCTGCGCCGCTCGGGCGCCCGGCTCCGCTTCCGGGTGCTGCCGATGCCCCGCTTCTACGTGACCTCCGCGCCCGACTGCTGACCCCGACGGTCCGCTCTCCCGCCGGGAGGGCGGACCGATTCGCGTCCGGATACCGGCAATCCGGTGGCGGACGGGGGGTCGGGGCCTTAGCGTCGATACGTGGCAGGCGGTAGCGCACTGACGCTCGCACTCGCGTTCCTGGCTGTGGCATGCCTGCCAGTCGCGTTCGCCCTGCTGTTCTGCGTCGACGAGATCCTCGACCGGGTGGTCTGCGGATGGAGCGAGTGGCGGGAACGGCGCCACGAGCGGCGTACCATCGCCCGGCTGGACCGCGCGATCGAGGCGGATGCCCTCACCCGGGACGTCGACCTGACCGCGCTGGACCGTCCCGACCGGCAACCGCTCGAACTCATCGCCGCCGACCTGCGCCGCCTCGGTGGGCACCGGCTCGCCGCCGGCGGCCGCTCGGTGGTCTGGCACGGCGCGGTCATCGAGGCGTACGACGACCGGCTCCGGGCGGGCTGCCGGGCGCTGGGGATCACCGAGCACCTGGCCGACCTGGACGGCGTCGACCGGGAGATCGAACGGGTCCGGGTGGAGGGGCTGCTCGACGCCGCCGGGCTGCCCGTCCCGGCCGCCCGCGCCGGCCGGCGTCCGCGCAACCGGCGGGCGTGAGACTCTTCGTCGCGGTCTACCCGCCCGCCGACGCGGTGGCCGACCTGACCGCCCGGATGGCTCGGCTGCGGGTCGGCGCCGCCTCCGCCGCCGGAATCAACGTACGCCTCGCCGACCCGGCCCACCTGCACGTCACGCTCGCCTTCCTCGGCGACGTCGAGGCGGACCGGCTGATCGAGGTGGAGAGTGTCCTCGGGCTCGCCGCCGAGACCCTGCGCGACGTCCGGGGCAGCTCGCCCCGGCTCCGGCTCGGCGGAGGCGGACGCTTCGGGCGGGACCGCTTCACCGTGCTCTGGGTGGACCTGCTCGGCGAGGTCGAGGCACTGCACGTGCTCGGCCGGCTGATCCGGCTCGGACTGCGCCGGGCCCGGCTGCCGCACGACGACAAGCCGTTCCGCCCCCACCTGACGGTCGCCCGGCCCGGCGACCGGATCGACCATGCCGACGTCGAGGCCGACCGGGAGGCGCTCGCCGACTACACCGGCCCGGAGTGGCCCGCCACCGAGCTGGTCCTGGTCCGCAGCCACCCGGGCCCCAACCCCACGTACGACCGCCTCGCCGCCTGGCCCCTCTGACCCACCCCCACCCCCACCCCGACCCCCCCACCCCCACGCCGCCGATCTTGCACTTTTGGCCCCGACCAAAGGTCCTTATCGGACATTTCGCGGGCCGAAAGTGCAAGATCGACGGGGCGGGGTGGGGTGGGGTGGGGTGGGGTGGGGGTTACCAGGCCCAGGCTTCGGGGCCGGGGCCGCCGTTGCCGATCGGCGGGAAGAGCTCGTCGAGGCGCTTGAGCGTCGCCTCGTCGAGGTCGATCTCCAGGGCGCCCAGGTTGCGGTCGAGCTGCTCGAGGGTGCGTGGGCCGACGATCGGGGCGGTCACCCCGGGCCGGGAGAGCAGCCAGGCCAGCGCCACGTCCGCCGGGTCCTGGCCCAGGTCCGCGCAGAGCTTCTCGTACGCCTCGATGGTGGGCCGGTGCGCGGCGAGCGCGTCGGCGGCCCGGCCGCTGGTGCCCCGCGCGGCGCCGCCCTCGGCCATCTTCCGGATGACCCCGCCGAGCAGCCCGCCGTGCAGCGGCGACCAGGGGATCACGCCCAGCCCGTAGTGCTGGGCGGCCGGGAGCACCTCCAGCTCGACGTGCCGGGTGAGCAGGTTGTAGATGGACTGCTCGGCGACCAGGCCGAGGAAGTTCCGCTTCGCGGCCGCGGCCTGCGCCTGGGCGATGTGCCAACCGGCGAAGTTGGACGATCCGACGTAGACCACCTTGCCCTGGGCGACCAGCGTCTCCATCGCCTGCCAGATCTCCTCCCACGGGGTGGTCCGGGAGACGTGGTGCATCTGGTACAGGTCGATGACGTCGGTCTGGAGCCGGCGCAGCGAGCCCTCGCAGGCCCGGATGATGTGCCGGGCGCTCAGACCCTGCTCGTTGGGCCAGTCGCCCATCTTGCCGTAGACCTTGGTGGCCAGGACGACCTTCTCGCGCCGCCCGCCGCCCTGGGCGAACCAGCGGCCGATGATCTGCTCGGTGATCCCCTCACCGGTCTGCCAGCCGTACACATTGGCGGTGTCGAAGAAGTTGATGCCGTGTTCCAGCGCCCGGTCCATGATGGCGAAGCTGTCCGACTCGGTGGTCTGCGGCCCGAAGTTCATTGTGCCGAGGCAGAGCCGGCTCACCGAGAGACCGGTGCGTCCCAGATTCGTGTACTCCATGACTCCACCCTGGCACGCGGGCACTTCGAGTGCCTCGCGTTACCAGGGTGGCGTCGTTGGATCAGGACGATTCGCGGGCCGCCGGGCCGCTGCCGAAGAGGACGTCGTCCCAGCTCGGCAGCCGCTTGCGCGGCTTGCCGGTGGCGTCGGTCGACTCAGCGCCGGCCGCGGCGGCCGCCGCGGTGCCGGTGCGCCGGGGCCGGAGCACCGCCAGCGACGGTACGGCCGGGACCTCCTTCGGCGCGTCCGAGTCGTCGTCGAACGCGGAACCCTGGCCGCCGCCGAGGAGTGCCGCCGCGCCGCCACCGACCGCCCGCTGCCGGGGCGCGTCGCCGCCGGCCATCGCCGCCGGGGAGCGCGGGTCGAGCCCACGCCCGGAGGTGCCGCCGAGCGGCCGGTCCAGGGAGGCGAGCAGGGCGTCCCGGCCGGCGCGGATCGGGTCCCGCCCGGGGCGACCGTGCTCGGCCGCGGCCGGCAGGCCGTGCCCGCCCCGGCTCGGCTCGCCGCGCGACGGGCCGGGCAGCGCGTGGCCGCCCCGCTCCGGCGCCGGCTCCTGGCCGAGGATCGGGGTGGGACGCTCGGCGCAGAGGTACTGCGCCATGTCGTCGTGCGGGGTGACGTTCTGCCGGAGCTTGTCGAGATCCCAGACCGCCTGCGCGGTGGCCTTGCCGGACGGCCAGGTGGCGATGATCCGCCAGGTGCCGTCGTCGCGCCGGTAGGCGTCCCAGGAGATCTTCTCGGTGTCGATCCCGTGCTGGGCCAGCCGACCGTTGACCACCTCGGCCAGCGGGGTGGGCTTCTCCGCGCCCTTGAGCCGGGTGCGCCGGGCGTGCTGGGCGAGCATGGCCCGCTCCTGGAGCACCGGGCCGGCGTAGCGCAGCACGCGGTCGACCGGCACGCCGGCGATCCGGGCGACGTCCTCGGCGGACTCGCCGGAGCGGATGCGGGCCTGGATGTCCCGTGGGGACAGTGACGGCACCGGGTCGACGGCAGTGGGGACCACCGCGAGGGGCGCCGCGCCGGGCTCGGCGTGCAGCACCGTGGCTATGCGCTCGTCGATGGGGAGGGCGAGCAGGCGCCCGACCTCGTCGGCGAGCACCAGAGCCTGGCCGTCCTCGGAGAGGGCGACGAAGCGTACTGGGCGCATGGCGTAGCCTCCGTCCCGCTTCGCTGGCCGCGTCACGCCACGAGCCGGCCACCCGGGCGTCTCGAACCACCGTACGCTCATCTTCCCAGAGGTGGGGGATGCGACACCCGCATGTCGCGACTGAGCTGCGGCGATGATCACGGTGGGTGGCCGTCGGGGCCGCCGTGGCCACCCACCGTGACGGCCTGCTAGAGCCGCTCCACCACGTAGTCGATGGAGGCGGTCAGCGCCTCCACGTCCGCCGGCTCGACCGCCGGGAAGAGCGCCACCCGGAGCTGGTTGCGACCGAGCTTCCGGTACGGCTCGGTGTCCACGATGCCGTTGGCGCGCAGCACCTTCGCCACCGCGGAGGCGTCCACCTCGTCGGCGAAGTCGATGGTGGCGACCACGTTGGAGCGCAGCGCCGGGTCGGTGACGAACGGCGCGGCCACGTCGGAGCGTTCCGCCCAGCCGTAGACGATGCCGGCGCTCTCCGCGGTGCGCTTGGCCGCCCACGACAGGCCGCCCTGCGAGTTCATCCAGTCGGTCTGCTCGGCGGCCAGGAAGATGGTGGCCAGCGCCGGCGTGTTGTAGGTCTGCTCCAGCCGCGAGTTGTCGATCGCGGTGACCAGGTCGAGGAAGGCCGGGATGTAGCGGCCCGAGCCCTTGATCTCGGTGGCCCGCTCCAGCGCGGCCGGCGCCATCAGGGCCAGCCAGAGGCCGCCGTCGGAGCCGAAGCACTTCTGCGGGGCGAAGTAGTAGACGTCGGTCTCGCCGACGTTGACCTCCAGGCCGCCCGCGCCGGAGGTGGCGTCGACCAGCAGCAGGGAGCCCGGGTCGGCCCCGGCCACCCGGCGGATCGGCACCGCGACGCCGGTGGAGGTCTCGTTGTGCGGGGTGGCGTAGACGTCCACCCCCGCCTCGGCCGCCAGGGTCGGCGCGCTGCCCGGCTCGGACTTGCGCACGGTCGGCTCGCCGAGGAACGGCGCGTCCTTGACCGACTTGGCGAACTTCGCGCCGAACTCGCCGAAGCTGGCGAACTGGGCCCGGTCGCGGACCAGGCCGAACGTGGCGACCTCCCAGAACGCGGTGGTGCCGCCGTTGCCGATCACCACCTCGTAGCCCTCGGGGAGGGAGAAGAACTCGGCGATGCCCTTGCGCAGGCGGGCCACCTGGTCGCGGACCGTCTTCTGCCGGTGCGAGGTGCCCAGGTAGCTGGTGGCCACGTCGGCGAGTGCGGACACCGCCGCTGGACGGACCTTGGACGGCCCGCAGCCGAACCGGCCGTCGGCGGGCTTGAGGTCGTCGGGAATCCGGATGGTCGGTGCGTCAGCCACGGTTGTCGAGATCCTTCCGCATGGGCGAGGGCGGGCCCTACACCGGGCGCGGATCTGCCCAGCGGCGCTGCGCGCGGGCGCGCGGCGCGGCCGGGATCCGGCCCGGTCCGGCGACACTGCCGGTCTTCATCCTCGCACCCGGGCCGGCCGGCCCGGCGGCTGGTCCCACGCCGGGGGGTGAGTCGTGCGCCACAGACGCGCGAGGGGGCCCCGTCCGCGCGGACGGGGCCCCCTCGACGGGTACCCGGATCAGACGCCGTGCGGGATGGCGGTCCAGCCCTCGACCTCCTGCGGCTTCCGGCTGCCCGGCCCGACGTAGCGGGCGGACGGGCGGACCAGCCGCTGGAGCTTCTTCTGCTCCAGGATGTGCGCGGACCAACCGCCCATCCGGGCGCAGGTGAACATCGAGGTGAACATGTGCGCCGGCACCTCGGCGAAGTCCAGCACCACGGCCGACCAGAACTCGACGTTGGTGGCGAGCACCCGGTCCGGGCGGCGGGCCTGGAGCTCGGCCAGGGCGGCCTTCTCGAGCGCCTCGGCGATCTCGAAGCGCGGCGCGCCGAGCTCCTTGGCGGTGCGACGCAGCACCCGGGCGCGCGGGTCCTCGGCCCGGTAGACCCGGTGGCCGAAGCCCATCAGCCGCTCGCCGCGGTCGAGGACGCCCTTGACGTACCCCTCGGCGTCGCCGCTGCGCTCGACGGCCTCGAGCATGGTGAGCACCCGGGAGGGGGCGCCGCCGTGCAGCGGGCCGGAGAGGGCGCCGATGCCGGAGGAGATGCAGGCCGCGGCGTCGGCGCCGGTCGAGGCGACGATCCGGGTGGTGAACGTGGAGGCGTTCAGGCCGTGCTCGGCGGCCGAGATGAAGTACGCGTCGACGGCCTTGACGTGCCGCGGGTCCGGCTCGCCGCGCCAGCGCTTCATGAAGCGCTCGACGATCGTCTCGGCCTTGTCGATCTCCTTCTGCGGCACGGCCGGCAGGCCCAGGCCGCGGGCGGACTGGGCGACGAAGGAGAGCGCGGTCACCGAGACCCGGGCCAGGTCCTCGCGGGCCTGCGCGTCGGAGATGTCCAGCAGCTGGTCGAGCCCCCAGTACGGGGCGAGCATGGCGACGGCGGACTGCACGTCCACCCGGATGTCGCCGGAGTGCACCGGGACCGGGAACGGCTCGGCCGGCGGCAGGCCCGGGCCGAAGCGGCCGTCGACCAGCAGCGCCCACACGTTGCCGAAGGAGACCTGCCCGATCAGATCCTCGATGTCCACGCCCCGGTAGCGCAGCGCACCGCCCTCGCGGTCCGGTTCGGCGATCTCGGTCTCGAAGGCTACGACGCCTTCCAGGCCCGGTTTGAAGTCCGACATGTCGTCTCCTGGCTTCCGGATCGGTGCGCCCGCGCGGGCTCATCCGGCCCTGCACCTTAGGCGACCCTCAGGGATGTGTTCGTGCCATCTTGCCTGGTGGGTAACCGAGTCCGCGACCCAGTGCGACTGTGCCGCACGCGACATCCCCGCCGGTGGACGGCGTCGCGGTCTCGGCGAGACTGGATGGTGGGGGCTGGCCAGCGTCGGGGGACGTGGCGGCCCCGACGAGGGGGGGGAAGGACTGTGACGGGCGACACACCCGCTCCGGCGGCCATGCGTAACGAGTACGCCGCCGACCTGGGCCTTTCCGAGGACGACCTGGCCGCCGACTGGTACGGCCAGTTCGACCGCTGGTTCGCCGACGCGGTGGCCCACGGGCTGCCCGAACCGAACGCGATGATCGTCGGCACCGCCGACGCCGCCGGTCACCCCAGCGGCCGGACGGTGCTGCTCAAGGGGTACGACCCGGAGGGCTTCGTCTTCTACACCAACTACGCCTCGCGCAAGGGCGCCGAGGCGACCGCGAACCCGTGGGCGAGCCTGGTCTTCCCGTGGTTCCCGATGCAGCGGCAGGTGGTGGTCGCCGGCCGGGTGGAGCGGGTCGACCGGGCGGAGACCGAGGCGTACTTCGCCAGCCGGCCGCGCGGGTCGCAGCTGGGCGCCTGGGCCAGCACCCAGTCCCAGGTCCTCCCCGACCGGGCGGCGCTGGACGAGGCGTACCGGGCGGTGGTCGAGCGCTTCGCCGACGTGGCGCAGATCCCCGCGCCGCCGCACTGGGGCGGCCTGCGGGTCCGGCCCGAGTCGGTGGAGTTCTGGCAGGGCCGGGCCAGCCGGCTGCACGACCGGCTGTGTTTCCGGCGGACCGAGGACGGCGACTGGGTCACCGAGCGGCTCGCCCCGTGACCGCCGTCGACGGCACCCGGTCGCGCGAGGCACGCCGCTGGGCGATCGACCTGCGCCCACTGGCGGTGCCGGCGTTCCGGCGGATGTGGCTCGGCAACACGCTGGCCATGTTCGGCTTCCAGTTCACCGCCGTCGCGGTGCCGGTCGAGATGTACGCGCTCACGAGGGACTCGTTCTGGGTCGGGCTGCTCGGCGTCGCCGGCTTCGTACCCCTGTTGGTCTTCGGTCTCTGGGGCGGCGCGGTGGCCGACGCCCGCGACCGGCGCCGGGTGCTGCTCGCCGGCTCGGCGCTGCTCTGGGCCTCGATGGTGGGCCTGCTGGTGCACGCGCTGGTCGGCCGGGGCAGCCCGGTGCTGCTGCTCGCCCTGGTGACGGTGCACTCGGTCGCGTTCGCGATCAGCTCGCCGGCCCGCAGCGCGATCCTGCCCCGGCTGCTGCCCGCGGAGCTGGTGCCGGCGGGCAGCACGCTGAACTACACCACCTTCACCGCCGCCTCGGTCGTCGGGCCGCTCGCCGCCGGTCTGATCTTCGCGGCCTTCGGCACCGGACCGGGTCTGCCGGTCGCCTACGCGCTGGACGCGCTGCTCTTCACCGGGCTGGTCGTGGCCACCGTGCGGCTGCCCGCGATGCCCCCGGAGCCGGCCGCCGAGGGAGAGGTGCGCCGCGGTGGGCTGGCCGGCATCCTCGACGGGTTCCGCTACCTCGGCACCACGCCGGTGCTGCTGTCGTCCTTCGCCATCGACCTGATCGCGATGATCCTGGCCATGCCTCGGGCGCTCTTCCCGGAGATCGCCGAGAGCCGCTTCGGCGGTGGTGCGGCGGTGGGCTGGCTCTACAGCGCCATCGCGATCGGCGCCATGGTGGGCGGGCTGACCTCCGGCTGGATCGGCCGGATCCACCGGCAGGGCCTCGCCCTGGTGGTGGCGGTGGTCGGGTGGGGGCTGGCCATCGCCGCCGCCGGCCTGGCCCGGCAGCTCTGGCTGATGGTGGCGCTGCTCGCCGTCGCCGGGGCCGCCGACCTGGTCAGCGCCGTGCTGCGGCAGTCGATGCTGCTGATCTACGCACCCGACCGGATGCGCGGCCGGCTCCAGGGGGTGAACACCGTGGTGGTCGCCGGCGGCCCGCGCCTGGGCGACCTGCGGGCGGGCGCGGTGGCGGCCGGCTTCGGCACCGGGGTGGCCTGGATCGGTGGCGGCCTGGTCTCGGCCGCGCTCGCGGTGCTGCTGGTGGTGGCCTTCCCGGCGCTGCTGCGCTACCGGGCGGCGGGCGCGGGGCGGGAGCCGCGGGGCTGAACCGGGGTGGGGCGCGGGGCGGTGGGGACCGACTAAGGTCAGCCGACATGGACAACTCCGCACCCCGCCACCCGTCCGGGACACAGTGGACCATCTCCGCCGGCGGCCACGAGGCCGTCATCGTGGAGGTGGGCGGTGGGCTGCGGTGGTACCGGCACGACGGGGTGGACTACGTCGACGGGTACGAGGCGGACGAGATCTGCCCCGGCTCGGCGGGGCAGGTGCTGGCGCCGTGGCCGAACCGGATCCGGGACGGGCAGTACACCTTCGGCGGGCGGTCGTTGCAGCTCGACCTGACCGAGCCGGCCCGGCACAACGCGATGCACGGGCTGGTCAACTGGGTGCGGTGGCACCTGGTCGAGCAGTCCGCCGACGCGGTGACGGTCGGCTACGACCTGCCGGCGAACCCGGGGTACCCGTGGCCGCTGCGGCTGCGTACCCGGTGGAGCGTCGGGGCGGACGGCCTGCGGGTCGAGCACGAGGCGACGAACCTCGGCGCGGAGCCCGCCCCGTACGGCTACTCCATGCACCCCTACCTGCGGCTGCCCGGGGTGCCGGTGAACGAGATGTCGATGCGGGTCCCGGGCCGGACCCGGGTGCTGCTGGACGGCCGGCTGCTCCCGGTGGGCGCCACCCCGGTGGCCGGCTCCGAGTACGACTACACCGCGCCCCGCCCGATCGGTGAGGCGGTGCTCGACCTGGCCTTCGGCGACGTGGTCCGGGACGACGACGGCGGTTCGGCGGTGACGCTGGCCGCGCCGGACGGCGCGACCTCGGTGCACGTCTGGGCGGACCGGGAGTTCGGCTGGTGGCAGGTCTTCACCGGGGACACCCTGACCGGGGAGCGGCACCGCCGGTCGGTGGCGGTGGAGCCGATGACCTGCCCGGCGGACGCGTTCCGCTCCGGCAAGGACGTGATCGAGCTGGAGCCGGGGGTGACCTGGCGGGGCGCCTGGGGCGTCCGCCCCGGAGTCTGAGCGTGGAATTCCAGGAGGTCGTCCGGCGGCGCCGGATGGTGCGCAACTACGACCCCGCCCGCCCCGTCCCGCCGGAGGTGGTGGACCGGCTGCTCGACCACGCCGTCCGGGCGCCCTCGGCCGGGTTCGCCCAGGGCTGGGGCTTCCTGGTGCTGGAGGCCCCGGAGGACCGGGAGCGGTTCTGGGCCGCGGCCACCCCGGCGGGCGGCGGGCGGGAACGCTGGCTGACCGGGATGCGCCGGGCCCCGCTGATCGTGGTGCCGCACGCCAACCGCTCGGCCTACCTCGAGCGGTACGCCGAGCCGGACAAGGGCTGGGCGGACCGGTCGACCGAGCGGTGGCCGGTGCCGTACTGGTTCGTCGACACCGGCTTCGCCGCGCTGCTGATGCTGCTCACCGCGGTCGACGAGGGGCTGGGGGCGTGCTTCTTCGGTATCCCGCCGCAGCGGTTGGACGCCTACCGGGAGGCGTTCGGGGTGCCCGAGGAGTACCAGCCGATCGGTGCGGTCACCGTGGGCTACCGGACAGCCGACCACCGGTCACCGTCGCTGCGTCGCGGCCGGCGGCCGGTCGGTGAGGTGGTCCGGCGAGGCCGGTGGAGTTGAGTACGGTTCGTCCGGTCCGCTACGGGTATCGACGGTAGCGAAACCGACATGAGGGAGTAAAACACGGTGTGGCGAGGGCGGTTAGGCTGGCACGGACATGGGCGCCGCACTCCGCGGCGCCTCGGCGTGACCCGGCTCCACGCCGTCGGTCGGCCCGGCCACGGGGAGGGGAGCGTGCCGTGATCTTCAGAGCGGTCCGGGACGGGCGTCCGTACCCGGAGCACCACTTCACGCTCAAGCAGTGGGCGGAGATCCCGCCGCGCCCGCTGCGGCTGGACCAGCTGATCACGACCAAGCGGGAGCTGGCGCTGGACAAGCTCCTCGCCGAGGACTCGACCTTCTACGGCGACCTCTTCCCGCACGTCGTGCAGTGGAACGGCGGCCTCTACCTGGAGGACGGCCTGCACCGCGCGCTGCGCGCCGCGTTGCAGCAGCGCAACCAGATCCATGCCCGGGTGCTGGTGCTCAGCGGTCAGGCCGAGTGACGCCCGCCTGACGAATCGTTAAGGTGGCCCCCATGAGCCCTCTCGACCTGCTGGACGTCGATGCCTCGCTGAGCGAGGAGGAGCGCCAGATCCGCGCCGTGGTGCGCCAGCTCATCGACGACCGGGTCCGCCCGCACGTCGCCGGCTGGTACGAGGACGGCGAGGTGCCGGCCCGCGAGCTGGCCCGCGAGTTCGGCAAGCTCGGCCTGCTCGGCATGCACCTGACCGGGTACGGCTGCGCCGGCGCCTCGGCCGTCGCGTACGGGCTGGCCTGCCTGGAGCTGGAGGCCGGCGACTCCGGCATCCGCTCGCTCGTCTCGGTGCAGGGCTCGCTGGCCATGTACGCCATCTGGCGCTTCGGCAGCGAGGAGCAGAAGCAGCGCTGGCTGCCCGCGATGGCGGCGGGCGAGGCGATCGGCTGCTTCGGGCTGACCGAGCCGGACCACGGCTCCGACCCGGCGTCGATGATCACCCGGGCCCGTCGCGACGGCGACGACTGGATCCTCGACGGCGCCAAGATGTGGATCACCAACGCGCCGATCGCCGACGTCGCGGTGGTCTGGGCCCGCACCGACGAGGGGGTACGCGGCTTCGCCGTACCCATGGACACGCCCGGTGTCACGGCCCGGGAGATCCGCCGCAAGATGTCGCTGCGTGCCTCGGTGACCGGCGAGATCGCCCTCGACGGGGTCCGGCTCCCGGCGGACGCGCGGCTGCCCGAGGCGGTCGGGCTGAAGGCGCCGCTGAGCTGCCTCACCGAGGCCCGGCACGGCATCGTCTGGGGAGCGCTCGGCGCGGCCCGCGACTGCCTGGAGACGGCCCTGTCGTACGCGACCACCCGGACCCAGTTCGGCCGGCCGCTGGCCGGTTTCCAGCTCACCCAGGCCAAGCTCGCCGACATGGCCGTCGAGTGGAACAAGGGCCTGCTGCTCGCGCTGCACCTGGGCCGGCTCGCCGACGCCGGGAAGCTCCGCCCCGAGCAGGTCAGCGTGGGCAAGCTGAACAACGTCCGGGAGGCCCTGGCGATCGCCCGGCAGTGCCGCACGATCCTCGGCGCCAACGGCGTCTCCGGCGAGTACCCGGTCATGCGGCACGCCAACAACCTGGAGAGCGTGCTCACCTACGAGGGCACCTCGGAGATCCACCAGCTGGTCATCGGGCAGAAGCTCACCGGAATCTCCGCGTTCGCCTGACCTGGGCGGGGCCGTCACCCGTCCGGGTGGCTCGCCGAGCGGGTGTCGCACCGGGCACGTAACGTCATCGACAGACGACGTGTCGGACGAGGACGGTGAGGGCGATGGCCCGCAGCGGTGACAGCAACGAACCGACGAGGGAGTTCCCCGGCTACCCGACCGCCGACACCCTGCCCGGGCGGTCCGACGCCACACCGGAGCCGCGCACCGGAACGCCGCCGCCCGCCGGTCGCGGGGCGACCCGGGGCCTCTTCGCGGTACTCGGCGCGGCGGCACTGGCCGTGGTGGTGCTGCTCGGCGCCCAGGCCACCGGGATCTTCCCCGAGTTCCGCAACCCGTTCGCCAAGGAGCAGACCGACCGCAGCCAACCGCCGCTGCTCAAGTCGATCCAGGACCTCAGCCGGTACGTCGCGGCCGAGGGCAACTTCCAGGTCGTGGTCGACCTGCAGAACGACCGCAGCAACGTGCCCGAGTTCCTGCTCAACCAGCGCACCCTCTTCGTCGGGGCCGGCAGCGTCGAGGCGTACGTCGACTTCGCGAAGATCTCCGAGGGGGCGGTGGTCGAGTCCGCCGACGGCAAGTCGGTGGAGATCAAGCTGCCGGCGCCGCAGCTCGGCAAGACCAACCTCGACCTGGAGAAGAGCTACGTCTTCGCCGAGGAGCGCGGCCTGCTCAACCGGCTCAGCGAGCTGGTCAACGGTGACCCCAACCGGCAGCAGCAGGTCTACCAGCTCGCCGAGGAGCGGATCACCGCCGCCGCCCGCGACAGCGGACTGACCCAGCGCGCCGAGGAGAACACCCGCAAGATGCTGGAGGGTCTGCTCCGGTCGCTCGGTTATGAGAAGGTCACCATCAGCTACACGGCCCCCTGACCGCGCCGCGCGGCCCGGGGAGCGGGCCGCGCGACGGGGGAGCCGGTCAGTAGCGGGTGGCGGCGTAGCGGTCCTCGTTCGGCATCAGCACCCAGAGCACCAGGTAGACGATCACCTGGGTGCCGGGCAGCAGCAGTGACAGCAGGAACAGCAGCCGGATCAGGCCGGCCGAGGTGTTGAACCGGCGGGCCAGGCCGGCGCAGACGCCGGCGAGCATGCGCCCCTCGCGGGGCCGGACCAGTTTGCGACTCATCGTCGTACTCCACTCTGCGGCGATCCGCCGCTCTGACATCCACGGTAGGAACGGCCGGCCACCGCGCCCTCGGCCGTGAGAGGGATCCGGCGGCCCCGTACCCGTAGGTGGTTACCCGTGTCGGGGTCAGCCGACGCACCGCCGGCGGGAAGCCGGCGGCGACGGAGGGTGAGCTGGGCGGGTAGGCTCGCCGATCGGTACCGCCCACACCCCGGGCGGTTCCGCCACGGCCGCCGGGGACCCGGGCGACCGCGACCCGAACCGGACCCCGCACCACCGGGGACGACGGCGAGGAAGTGCAGCCATGATCAGTGTTTTCGACCTCTTCAGTGTCGGCATCGGGCCGTCCAGCTCGCACACCGTGGGCCCGATGCGGGCCGCCCGGACGTTCGTCGGCGGGCTGAAGGCCGACGGGCTGCTCAGCGATGTCGCCCGGGTGCAGGCGGAGCTCTTCGGCTCGCTCGGCGCCACCGGGCACGGGCACGGCAGCGACCGAGCCGTGCTGCTCGGGCTGGAGGGCGAGGCCCCGGAGACGGTCGACACCGACACGGTGGCGCCCCGGGTCGCCCGGATCCGCGCCGAGCGGCGGCTCAGCCTGCTCGGTACCCAGGAGATCGACTTCGACCCGGACCGGGACCTGGTGCTGCACCGCCGCCGGTCCCTGCCGTACCACCCGAACGGGATGACGTTCGTGGCGTACGACGCCGCGGGCGCCGAGGTGCGGGCCCGCAGCTACTACTCGGTGGGCGGCGGCTTCGTGGTGGACGAGGCGGCGGCCGGGGCGGACCGGATCAAACCGGACACCACCCGGGTACGCCACCCGTTCTACACCGGTGCCGAGCTGCTCGGCGTCACCACTGCCACCGGGCTGTCGATCAGCGACGTGATGCTGGCGAACGAGCTCTCCTGGCGGGGCGAGGCCGACGTCCGGGCCGGCCTGCTGGAGATCTGGCGGGTGATGGGCGAGTGCGTCGAGCGGGGCTGCGCGCGCGACGGCGTCCTCCCGGGCGGGCTGAAGGTCCGCCGCCGGGCCGCTGAGCTGCGCAAGAGTCTGGAGGCGGAGACCGACTCGACCGATCCGCTGCGCACGATGGACTGGGTGACCCTCTTCGCGCTCGCGGTCAACGAGGAGAACGCGGCCGGCGGCCGGGTGGTCACCGCCCCGACCAACGGCGCGGCCGGGATCATCCCGGCGGTGCTGCACTACTACACCCGGTTCGTCCCCGGCGCGTCCGACGAGGGTGTCGTGCGGTTCCTGCTGGCGGCCGGCGCGATCGGCGTGCTGTTCAAGGAGAACGCGTCGATCTCCGGCGCCGAGGTGGGCTGCCAGGGCGAGGTCGGTTCGGCCTGTTCGATGGCGGCGGCCGGGCTGGCCGAGGCGATGGGCGGCACCCCCGAGCAGGTGGAGAACGCCGCGGAGATCGGGATGGAGCACAACCTGGGGCTGACCTGCGACCCGGTCGGGGGGCTGGTGCAGATCCCATGCATCGAGCGGAACGCCGTGGCTAGCATCAAGGCGATCACGGCCGCCCGGCTCGCGCTGCGCGGTGACGGGGTGCACGCCGTCTCGCTGGACAAGGTCATCAAGACCATGCGGGAGACGGGCGCCGACATGAAGGTCAAGTACAAGGAGACGGCGCGGGGCGGCCTGGCCGTCAACGTGATCGAGTGCTGAGCTGACGGTCACCGGTCGCCGTCCGGGTGGGAGGCGGGCGGTGAGCTCTGCGGTCGGGGCGTTGTGGTCGCACCGCAACTCGCTGCGGATCCTGGTCAAGCGGGACCTGGCGGTCAAGTACCAGCAGTCGGTGCTCGGCTATCTCTGGTCGCTGATCGAGCCGCTCGGCATGGGCGCGATCTACTTCTTCGTCTTCGGCGTCCTCTACGCCGGTGACACCACCCGGCATTTGGGCGAGGCCGGCGCGTCGTACCCGCTCTTCCTGATCACCGGCATCTTCGCCTGGGCGTGGACCAGCTCCGCGCTCAGCGAGGCGACCAACGCGCTGACCGGGCAGTCCCGGCTGATCACCACGATGAACGTGCCCCGGCAGGTCTTCCCGATCGGCCGGGTCACCGGCCGCTTCGCCGAGTACGTCGCCGGCCTGCCGATCCTGGCCGCCATCGCCGCCGTCTACGCCGCGCACGGCCGGATCCACCCCGGCTGGTCCCTGCTCGCCCTGCCGCTCGCCGTGCTGGTGCAGGCGATCCTGCTGATCGGCATGTCGTTGCTGCTGTCGGCGCTCAACGTGCTGATGCGCGACGTGGAGCGGATCATGCGGCTGATCATCCGGGTGCTCTTCTACGCGACGCCGATCATCTACCCGCTGAGCCTGGTCCGGGAGTCCGACCTGCCGCGCTGGCTGAAGGTGGCGTACGAGCTCAACCCGCTGGTCGGCATCTTCCAGCTCCAGCACGCCATCTGGTACCCCGACGAGTTCCCCGACGCCCGGCTGCTGCTGACCACCGTCGGCGGCAGCCTGGTCGTACTGGCCGCCGGCTGGTGGGCGTTCCGCCGGCTCGAACCGGCCGTGCTGAAAGAACTCTGAGGGTGGCCCCGATCATCGAGGCCGAGGGGCTCGGCATCCGGTTCGTCCGCAACCGCCGGCGGCAGCTGCGGCTGCGCGAACTCTTCATCCACCGGGGCGGGCGCTCCGCCGCGGCCGGCCAGTTCTGGCCGCTGCGGGACGTCTCCTTCACCGTCGAGGCCGGGGACACCATCGGGGTGATCGGGCGCAACGGCACCGGCAAGAGCACCCTGCTGCGGCTGATCGCCGGCGTGCTCATCCCCGACGAGGGGCGGATCCGGGTCCGGGGCGACGTCGCGCCGCTGCTGGAACTCTCCGCCGGCTTCTCCAACGAGCTGACCGGACGGGAGAACCTGCACCTGGTCGGCGGCCTGCACGGGCTCTCGCCGGGCTACCTGAAGCGCCACTTCGACGACATCGTGACCTTCGCCGGCGAGCAGGTGGAACGGGCCATCGACACGTCGGTCCGGCACTACTCGTCGGGGATGAAGGTCCGGCTGGGATTCGCGATCATCTCGCACCTGCCGCACCCGGTCCTGCTGATGGACGAGGTGACCGCGGTGGGCGACGCGGAGTTCCGGGAGAAGTGCTACGCGACCATCGACCGCCTGCTCGCCGAGGGCCGGACCCTGGTGCTGGTGTCGCACAACGAGAAGGATCTGACCCGGTTCTGCCGGCGGGGCCTCTATCTGGACGCCGGCCGGTTGACCGTCGACGGGACGGTGGACGAGGCGCTGGCGGCGTACCACGCCGCGGTGCGGAGGTGACCCTCGCGATCGTGCTCACCGCCGGGGCCCCCGCCGCCGGGGGGCCGGTCGCGGACCGGCTCGCCGCCCAGTGGCGCCGGGCCGGGGCGGACCGGGTCCGCCGGGCCGGCGACCTGGCCGAGCTGGCCGCCCTGGTCGATGCCGCCCCCGGCCCGGTGCTGGTCAGCGGGGCCGACCTGGTGGCGCACACCGCCGTACTGCGGCACCTGGCGACCAGCCCGGCCGGGCCGACGGTGGCCCTGGTGCTCGCCGATCCGCCGGCCGCCGGCCGGGCGGCCGTCCGCGAGGAACGCGGGCAGCTCGCCGACGCCGGCCCGGAACTGCCCGACGCCACCGGCGTCTTCGGCGGGGCGCTGCGGGTGGGCGCGGCGGACCGGCCGGCCC
>NZ_JBAKHO010000019.1:0-97385 GCF_036902735.1 Micromonospora lacuserhaii
CGGCTCCGCGCCGCCGTCGCCGGGCTCACCGACGCGCTGGGCCGGCCCGGCGCCGCGGCCGTCGCGCTGCTGGCCGGGGCGGCGGCGGTCGTCGCGATCTGCTGGCCGCTCGGCGAGGCGCTGTCCCGCCTCGAACCGCACGTCGACCATCCGGTCTTCGACTACGTGCACGCCCGCCGGGTGACCGGCTGGGCCGAGGTGACCTCGTTCATCACCGCGATGGGGGACCGGTACCCGCTCAAGTGGGTCACCGTGGTCGCCGCGCTCGCCTTCGCCGTCGCCTGGCGCCGCCGGCGCTGGTGGATCCCGCTGCTGGCGATGCCGACGCAGTTCGTCGTCGAGCAGTACACCCAGGAGATCCTGGCCACGGTCGTCGACCGTGGACACCCGCCGACGGACCTCGGCACCTACCCGTCCGGCGGCTGCGCCCGGGTGCTGCTCACCTTCGGCACCATCGCGCTGCTCGCCGGGCTCACCTGGCGCATCCCGCGCGGCGGCCGGATCGCCCTCGCCACGACGGTGGCGCTGCTCGCCACCGTCGAGGGCTACACCCGCATCTACGCCGAGAAGCACTGGCTGACCGACGTGATCGGCGGCTGGATCTTCGGCCCCCTGCTGCTCGCCGTGGTGGCGCTGGCCGTGCTCACCGCCGACGGCCGGCTCGGCCCGTCGGGGCGGACACCCGCGCCGGCCAGGGAGAGCGTCATGACCGGCGGCTGACCCGGCCCTTCCGCGACCTCGCACCGGCCACCCCTCGACACGGAAGACGGGCAACGACGTGACCACCCTTCTCGTCGCCTCCACCGGTGGACACCTCGCCGAGCTGTACGACCTGGCACCCCGGCTGGGCGTGCAGGACGACTGCGTCTGGGCCACCTTCGACTCGCCCCAGAGCCGTTCCCTGCTGGACGGCCACGAGGTCGTCCACGTCCCGCCGGCGACCACCCGGGACGCCGTCGGCGCGCTGCGCGACCTGGTGGCGGCCCGCCGGGTGCTGCGCGGCGGGCGGTTCCGCCAGGTGATCAGCACCGGGGCCAGCGTGGCGATGTCGTTCTTCCTGCCGGCCGCCCGGCACGGGCTGGCCTGCCACTACATCGAGAGCGCCACCCGGACCGAGGGACCGTCGCTGACCGGCCGGCTGGTCGCCCGGGTGCCGAGGACCCGGCTCTACACCCAGTACCCCGGCTGGGCCGGGGGGCGCTGGCGCTACGGCGGCTCCATCTTCGACGGCTACCGGGCCACCCGGGCGACCGGCCCCCGGCCGCTGCGCCGGATCGTGGTGGCGCTCGGCACCCACGAGCGCTTCGGCTTCCCCCGGCTGCTCGACCGCCTGGTCGACGTGCTGCCGCCCGAGGCGGAGGTGCTCTGGCAGGTCGGCTCCACCCGGATCGACCGGATGCCGGCCGGTGCCCGCCGCCAGGTCCCGTACGCGGAGATGCAGCAGGCGATGCGCGAGGCCGACGTGGTCGTCACGCACGCCGGGGTGGGTTCGGCGCTGGCCGCGATGCGGGCCGGTCGGCGGGCGATCTACGTGCCGCGCCGCCGGCGGCACGGCGAGCACGTCGACGACCACCAGGTGGAGATGGCCCGGGAACTGGACCGGCGGGGACTGGTCCTGGCCCGGGAGGCGGACGCCGTCACGGCCGAGGATCTGGCGGAGGCGGCAACGTGGACGGTCGCCGCGACCGGGACGGTCACCCCGTTCCGGTGGATGGATGCGTCGTGACGTCCGGGTGGACGGTACCCCCGGTCGCAGGGTCCACCGGTCGAGGAAATCCTCGTCCGCCGCGAGCCGTCCGGACGCGACCCGTACGGGTCGACCGGACCGAGGCGCCGACCGAGCGGACCGGTCGGTTGATGGTGCGAAATGTCCGTGCACAGCAAGCTACGCGTGATCTCACTTCGTCATTGGGGGCGCCAGTGCTTCTCAGAACGTCGTCTCGTCCGGTGTGGAGGCGGTGGCTCGTCGCGCTGACCGCCCCGGTGCTCGCCGCGGGTCTCCTCGCCGCACCCGCCCGCGCGGAGGGGCTCCAGCCGGTCGCCAGCACCCTGACCTCCGCGAACCCGGCGGACAACATCCCGCACGCGCAGAACGGCGACACCAAGGCGTTCGCCGAGATCGGGAACACCGTCTACGTCGGCGGCACCTTCACCTCGGTGAAGGCCGCCACGGACGCGAGCTGGACGGCTCGCAACTACCTCTTCGCGTACGACAAGACGACCGGCGCGCTGAAGACCGGCTTCACCCCGGCGGTGGACGGCGCGGTGCACGCGCTGGCCGCCAGCCCCGACGGCAAGCTCATCGTCGGCGGCGCCTTCGGGACCGTGAACGGGGTGAGCCGCAAGAACCTCGTCGAGCTCGACCCGGCCACCGGCGCGACGGTCGCCGGCTGGGCCGGCCGCAGCGACGGCGGCCTGGTGCGGCGGACCATCGTGGTCGGCGGCAAGCTCTACATCGCGGGTGCCTTCCACTGGGTCAACGGCACCCAGCACTCGCTGCTGGCCCGGCTCGACGCCACCACCGGCGCGATCGACCCCACCTTCCAGGTCGACGCCAGCGTCGCCCGGGACAGCACCGAGCTGGTCTGGGGCCTGGCCGTGGCGCCCGACGAGAAGACCCTGGTGGCGGTGGGCAACTTCACCCAGGTCAACGGGCAGCCCCGCAACCAGGTGGTGGTCGTCGATCTCGCCGGCACGCCGGCGGTCGCCGACTGGAGCACCCAGCGCTACGTGGCGCCCTGCTACAACTGGACGTTCCCGTTCTACGCCCGCGACGTCGACTTCTCCGACGACGGCAGCTACTTCGTCATCATCGCCGACGGCGGCCGGGGCGACGGGGCGTACTGCGACGCGATCGCCCGGTTCGAGACCTCGACCCGCGGCGCCGCGATCGACGCCACCTGGGTCAACTACACCGGCACCGACTCGGTGACCTCGGTCGAGGTGGCCGACAACGTGGTCTACGTCGGCGGTCACTTCCGCTGGCTCAACAACGCCAACGGCAACGACTCCGCCGGGTCCGGCGCGATCAACCGGTTCGGCCTGGGCGCGCTCGACCCGATCAACGGGATGCCGCTGAACTGGAACCCGACCCGCTCCGGCGCCCCGTCGGGGACCACCGCCTGGGGCGCGATCATGTGGGAGCTGTGGCGCGGCAGCAACGGCCTGCTCGCCGGCTTCGACTCCGACGGCCTGGGCAACGAGTACCACGGCCGGATGGGCCTGTTCCCGCTGGCCGGCGGCCGGACGGCGCCGGCGGTCAACGCCCCGACGGCGGCCTCGGGCTACCTCTACCTGGGCACCGCCAGCGGCCAGGCCACCAAGGTCTCCTTCGACGGCACCTCGGTGGGTGCCCCGGTCGCCTCCAGCCAGCCGAACCTCACCTCGGCCGGGGCGTCCTTCTCGGTCGGCAACAAGCTCTACTGGGCGAAGACCGACGCCACCGCGCCGAACGGCAGCTACCTGGACGTGTCGATCTTCTCGGCCGGCTCGGTGGGCGCGCCGTGGATCAGCAGCGGCTACAACAACTGGTTCAACCCGGCCGCGATGAGCGGGGCGTTCTACCTCGACGGCCGGATGTACTACACCAAGGCCGGCACGAACAAGCTCTTCTACCGTTACCTGGAGCCGGACGGCTACATCGTCGGCTGCACCGAGTTCACGCTGCCCAGCGCGGGTCTCGCCTGGGGCAACGTGCGGGGCATGGCCTGGGTCAACGGCAAGATCGTGTACGGCAACACGGACGGCTCGCTGCGCGCGGTCCCGTTCGACGAGGCGGCCGTCGACGGCACCGCCTCGGTCCAGGTCGCGGCGGCCACCGCCGACGTGAACTGGTCCAGCAAGACGCTCTTCTTCGCCACCTCCTGATCCGGTACGCGTGCGGGCGGTCCGCCGGTGTCCCCGTGACACCGGCGGACCGCCCGCACCACAGGGGGACCGCTCGGCTGTCGACCGCAGGTGAACGGTCGGCGACAATGGGGACGGCCACCGGTCGTCGACGCCGGGCTCGCCCGGCCCGCGCCCAACCGCACACTTCGCACCGCAAGAGGACCTGACTGATGGACCTGACCGACGTCGCTCCAGCCCGGCAACGCCCGGTCGGCCTGGTCGAGCTGGCGCGTATCCCGCTGCGCCGGTGGCGGACGGTGCTCGGCACCGCGGCGCTGGTGCTGGCCGCCGTGGCCGGCTACGTCCTGCTCGTTCCCGCGACGTACACGGCGACGACGGCGGTGGTGGTCCGCGCCGTGGTCACCGACCCGTTCTCGGTGCCCTCCGGCGGCGCCGACCGGGCGGTCAACATGACCGCCGAGAGCGGGATCGCCAAGAGCAACGACGTCATCGACAAGGTCTCCGCCATCACCGGGCGGGACACCAGCGACGTGGCGGACGCGCTCACCGTGGAGACCCCGGTGGGCGGGCAGGTGATGCGGTTCAGCTACGCCGGCCACTCCGAGCGGGAGGCGGTGGACGGGGCGAACGGCGCCGCTGACGGATACCTCGAGCTGCGCCGCGGCATCTACGAGAACCAGCGGGCCGAGGTGCTCAAGTCGTACGACGACACCATCGCCCTGGTCACCAGCCAGCGCAGTACCGCGCAGAAGGCGCTGCCCAGCACCCAGAACAGCACCAACCCGCCGCCGCGGGTCAGTGCCCTGCTGGACCAGCTGCGCTCGCTCAACGACCAGCTCGCCACCCTCGCCGAGCAGCGTTCCAAGATCGCCTCGGCCGATCTGAGCCCCGGTTCGGTCACCAGCGCCGCCCGCGCGCCGGTGCCCTCCAGCCGGGACGCCGCGCCGCTGATCCTGGTCGCGGGGCTGCTCGGCGGCCTGCTGGTCGGCGCGCTGGTGGCCTTCGTCCGGGAATCCCTGGACCGCCGGGTGCGGACCGCCGCCGAGGCCGCCGTGACGGTCGGCGCGCCGCTGCTCGGCACCGTCCGGCGGGACCGGAGCGGCCGGCCGGACGAGGCCGACCTGCGCTACCTGGCCCTGGCCCTGGGCCGCTGGGTGGACGGGCCGCAGCGCACCCCGCTGGTGCTGCTCTCCTCCGGCGCCGACGAGGCACGCGAGCAGATCAGCGCCGGGCTGGCCGCCGCGCTGGCGCAGAACGGGCAGGACGTGCGGCTCGGCACCACTGCGGAGCTCCGGGAGCGGGTGCGGGCGATGTTGCAGGAGGCTCAGCGGCGGCACCCCGCGGTCGAGCCGGCCCGCTCCCAGCTGTCCCGGCCGCGGGTGACGACTCCGGTCGCGAACCCCGCCCCGGCGCCGGCCCCGGCTCCCGCACCGGCGGGCGCCGCCGGACCTGATGACACCATGGTTATCCCCGCGGTCCGCAAGCCGCGGCCGTTCCCCGCCCCGGACGCGAAGAACGGCGCGGTGTACCGCTCGACCACCACCGCGGACAAGACCGAGGTGATCCCGACGACCTCCCGGCCGACCGGCGAGGGATCGTTGGGCGATGGGCAGGAGGTGCGGATCGGCACCGGCTCGGTGCGCCTGGTCGAGCTGGACGTCCCGGCGGCCGACGGGCTGACCGTCCTCGACGCGCCGCCCGCCCTGCACGACGAACGCGGGGTGCGGGCCGCCCGCGAGGGCCGGGCGATGCTGGTGACCGCCCTGGACAAGACCCGGACGGCGCAGCTGGGCCAGCTGGTGGAGCGGCTGCGCGCGGTCGGGGTGGAACCGATCGGCCTGGTGGTGACGGGAGTTCGCCGTGACTGACCGCGACCCGAACCGGGCCGACGACGCGACGGCGGCCGACCGGTACCCGCCGGTGACCGTGGTGGTGGCCACCCGGGACCGCCCGGGTCTGCTGGAGCGGGCCGTGCGCGCGGTGCTGGACCAGGACTACCCCGGCCCGGTCGAGTGCGTGGTGGTCTACGACCACACCGACATCCGCGACCTCGACCTCGACGTGCCGGCCAGCCGGACGCTGCGCTACGTCAACAACACCCACTCGCGGGGGCTGCCCGGCGGCCGCAACACCGGCGCCGACGAGGCGACCAGCGCGCTGCTCGCGTTCTGCGACGACGACGACTTCTGGTTGCCGGCCAAGCTGCGCCGCCAGGTGGAGCTGCTGGCCGAGCGGCCCGACGCCGCGGCCGCGAGCTGCGGCATCCGGCTGGAGGGGCCGGGCATCGCCAAGGAGCGGCGCCTGGACCGGGCCGAGGTGACGCTGCCCGACTTCGTCGAGGACCGGGTGATGGAGGTGCACTCCAGCACCCTGCTGGTCCGGCGCTCCACCTGGGACGCGATCGGCCCGGTCGACGAGGAGCTGCCCGGCGGCTACGGCGAGGACTACGAGTGGCTGCTGCGGATCGCCGCCCACGGCCCGGTGGTGATCGTGCCGGAGGTCCTGGTGGTGGTGGACTGGCACGGCGGTTCCTTCTTCTTCGGCCGCTGGGCGACGATCGTCGAGGCCACCCGCTACCTGCTCGACAAGCACCCCGAGCTGGCCGGCAGCCGGACCGGCCTGGCCCGGCTGCACGGGCAGATCGCCTTCGCGCTCGCCTCCGGCCGGCGCCGCCGGGAGGCCGTCCGGGAACTGGGCCGGGTGATTCGGCTCAACCCGTACGAGAAGCGGGTGCTGGTCACCGTGCCCGTGGTCCTCGGGCTACTCTCCGGTGAACGTGTGCTGCGGCTGGCCCAGCGGACGGGGCGGGGTGTCTGACGGACGGCCCGGCACCGCCACGCGGACGGGGTCGGGAAGCAGCACCGCGCGGCCGGGGAACGCGGCACGGCCACCTTCGGGGTCGCCGCCGCTGCCCGTCTGGCCGCTGACGGCGATGTTCGGCCTGGTGCCGCTCTGGTGGGCGCTCGGCGCGTTCTATCTCGGCTGGTCGGTGTTCGGCCTGGTCCTGCTCGCCCTGCTGGTCGCCCGCGGCCGGGTGCCGCTGCCCGCCGGCACCGCGTGCTGGCTGGTCTTCCTCGTCCTGGTGCTGCTCAGCGGCACCCGGCTGGACCGGCCGACCGCCTACCTCACCTTCGGTCTGCGCCTCGGCTTCCTGGCCACCGCACTGATCGTCTGCGTCTACGTGTACACCCTGGTCCGGGAGGGTGTTGCCTGGGAGCGGGTGCTGCGCCCGCTGGTCTGGTACTGGCTGAGCATCGTGGCGCTGGGCTGGCTGGCGGTGCTGATGCCGACGTTCGCGCTGACCACCCCGGTGGAGATGGCGCTGCCCGGGGGGATCTCCGGCGAGCGGTTCATCCAGGCGCTGACCCACGTGCGGGCCAACGAGTTCAACCCGCAGTCGCGTACGCCGATCTACCGCACCGCCGCGCCGTACCCGTACACCAACAACTGGGGGACCGCGTACGCCCTGCTGGTGCCGTGCGTGCTGGCGTACCTCACCTCGGTGCGGACCGGGCGGTTCCGGATGGTGCTGTGGGCGTCGCTGCCGCTGTCGGTGGTGCCGGCGTTCATGACGCTCAACCGGGGCATGTTCCTCGGCCTCGGCGCGGGCCTGCTCTACCTGGGGCTGCGGGCGCTCGTCCGGGGCAACGCCCGGCTGATCGTGTCGATCGCCGGGCTGGTCGTGCTGGTCTGGATCGTCAGCCTGGTCGTGCCGGTGCAGGAGATGATCGACGCGCGGGTCAGCAGCACCGACACCAACGTCGACCGGATGGACCTGTACGTGCGGACCTGGCAGGCGGTGGAGCACTCGCCGCTGCTCGGGTACGGCGCGCCGAAGAGCGTGGACACCACCCTCGCCGAGGAGCCGCTGGGCACTCAGGGCCTGATCTGGCAGATCCTCTACAGCCACGGCATCCCGGCGCTGCTGGTCTTCCTCACCTGGCTGGTGCTGGTCGCCCGGCGGCTGGCCGCGGCGGTCTCGCCGGCCGGGTACTGGCTGAGCACCATCCCGGTCATCGCGCTGGTGGTGATCCCGGTCTACGCGTACATCGACCCCAACCTGTCGGTGATCTTCTTCGCGGTGGGGGCGGGACTGGCCGCGGTGAGCGGGCCGGTCAACCGGGTGTCGACGGGTCCGTCCGCCATGTCGCAGCCCGCGCCGCTGGCGCCGTGGCGTACCCGGGGGGTGGGTCGGGCGCCCGTGGCGCCGCTCACCGGGCAGCCGGCCGCGGTCGGGACCGGGGTGGCCGCGGTGCCGCTGCGCACCGCGCCCCAGGCCGGTCCGCCCGCGCCGCAGCAGCGCTCGACCGGGGCGGCGTCGCCGCGGCTGACGGACTCGCCGGGCCGGGGAGGGACGGCATGACCGGTCCCTCGGTGCCGCGCCCGCGTGCCGGCGCCCCGGGCCCGCACGCCGCGCCCGGCGCCATCCTCACCGACCCCGCCCCACCGGACACCCCGACCGCGCCCGCCGCCACCGGCGACCAGGAGGTACGCCGCAGCACCCGCAACGGGCTGGTCGGGCTGGCCGGCGCGGCGATCAACGGGGTGCTGGGCTTCCTGCTGACCGTGGTGATCGTCCGGGGGCTCGGCCCGGCCGGCTCCGGCGCGATGTTCACCGCGATCGGCGTGGTCGCCATCGTCGGCGTGCTCTGCTGCGCCGGCGCGGACACCGCCCTGGTCTGGGCGCTGCCGCGGCGGCGGGCCGGGCGGGACGGCGACGCCGCCCGCCTGCTGCCGGTCGCCCTGCTGCCGGCGCTGCTGCTGACCGTCGCGGTGGCGGCCACCGGGGTCGCCCTCGCCCGGTCGCTCGCGCCGGTGCTGTTCGACCGGGACACCGGCGCCGGCGTCGACCTGCTCCGGCTGGCGTTCGCCGGCCTGCCGTTCGTGGTCGCGATGACCGTGCTGCTCGCCGCCGTCCGGGCGGTGCGACCGGTCACCGCCCTGGTCGCCGTGCAGTACGTCTTCGTCCCGGCCGCCCGTCCCGCGCTGGTGTTGGCGGCGCTCGGCGCGGGCGCCGGGGTGACGGCGGCCTTCGCCGGCTGGCTGGCGCCCGTCGTGGCGGCGGTGGCCGTCTGCGCCGTCCTGCTGGTCCGACCGCTCGGCCTCGGTGCCGGCGCGCGGCTGCGCCCGGTCGCCGCGGACTGGCGCACCCTGTGGGGCTTCGCGCTGCCCCGGGCCGCCTCGGCGGCCATCGACGCGAGCAGCATGTGGCTCACCGTGCTGCTCACCGCGGCGCTCGCCGGCCAGGCCGAGGCCGGCATCATCGGCGCGGTCGGCCGGTACGCGCTGGCCGGCCTGCTGGTCATGCAGGGCCTGCGGGTCTCGGTCGCGCCGCAGCTGTCCCGGCTGCTCGGCCAGCACCGCACCGCCGAGGCGGCGCAGGTCTACCGGCGGATCACCGCCGCGATCGTGGCGCTCTCCTGGCCGGGGTACCTGCTCCTGGCGATCTTCGCGCCGGGCTTCCTGAGCCTGTTCGGCCGCGAGTTCACCGGCGGCGCGCTGCCGATGGCGGTGCTCGCCGGGGCCATGATGGTCAACTCCGGGGTCGGCATCGTGCAGACGTTGCTGCTGATGAGCGGCAGCAGCGGGCGGCACCTGTTCGCCGCCGCCACCGGCCTGGTGCTCAACGTCGGGCTGGCCCTGGCGCTGATCCCCCGGCACGGCGCGCTGGGCGCGGCGGTCGCCTGGACGGTCGGCATCGTGGCGGAGAACGTGCTCGCCACCGCGGCGGCCCGCCGGGTCGTCGGCGAGCCGCTGATGACCCGGTCGGTGCTGCTCACGGCGGCCGTGGCCGGTACCGGCACCGCCGTGCTGGCCGGGCTCGGGGCGCTGGTCGCCGGGCGCGGCGTGGCCGGCCTGTTCCTCACGCTCGGCACGGCGGTGCTGCTCGCGGCCGCCGCGCTGGCGCACCCGGCGGTGCGGCGGCGGGCCCGGGCGGCGGCCGGGACCCTGGGCCGGCGAGCGAGTTGACGAGGAGGACGAGATGACCATGCGGGATCGGGTCAAGGCGCTGGTGCCCGCACCGGTGCAGACCCGGCTACGGACTTCGCTGGTCCGGTACGGCGAACGCACCAGCGACCAGCGTCCGCTGCCGGACTTCCTCATCATCGGCACCAAGCGCGGCGGCACCACCTCGCTCTGGCGCTACCTGCTGGAGCACCCGCTGGTGCCCCGGCTCTTCCCGGCCTGGAACACCAAGACCTCGCACTACTTCGAGGACACCTGGTCCCGCGGCGAGACCTGGTACCGCTCGCACTTCCCGACCGCCCGGCAGCGGCGCGTGCTGGAGCGGCGGCACGGCGGCCCGACGAAGGTGGGCGAGGCCGCCCCGCTGTACATGTTCCATCCACTCGCACCCGCCCGGGTGGCCGGTCTGCTGCCCGGGGTGTGGCTGATCGTGCTGCTGCGCGATCCGGTGGAGCGGGCGTACTCGCACTGGAAGGAGCGGCGGACCGAGGGCGTGGAACCGCTGGGCTTCGCCGAGGCGCTGGCGGCGGAGGAGGAGCGGACGGCGGGGGAGCGGGAGAAGCTGATCGCCGACCCGACGTACGTCAGCAACGCCTTCGACTGGTTCAGCTACCGGGCCCGGGGCCGCTATCTGGAGCACCTGGAGCCGTGGCTGGACCGGTTCGACCGGGACCAGTTGCTGATCCTGCCCAGCGAGACGCTCTACCGGGAGCCCGCCGCCACGTACGCCCGGGTGCTGGAGCACGTGGGCCTGCCGCCGCACCAGTTGGCGAAGTACGAGGTCTTCAACGACCGGCGCAGCAGCGCCATGGACGACGCCGTCCGGGCGGAGCTGACCCGGTACTACGCGCCGTACAACCAGGCCCTCGCCGCGCGGCTGGGCATGACCTTCGACTGGGGGAGCTGACCGTGTCGAGCGGGACCCGAACGAACGACGACAGTGCGCCGACGCGTGGCGGCCGGGGCCGCACGCCCCTGAACTCGCTGCGCTTCCGGCTGGTCGACTCGCCCGACTCGTACGGGGCGAAGCGCCGGGCGAAGCGGGCCGCCTGGCTCTCCGAGACGTTCCCGGACCTCGCCGAGATGTCCGTGCTCGACCTGGGCGGCCGGGTGGGCAGCTGGACGAAGGTGCCGGTACGCCCGAAGCACGTGCACGTGGTGAACCTGGAGCCGCTGCCGACCGAGCTGCCGGACTGGCTGGAGGCCGACCACGCGGACGCCTGCGCCCTGCCGCCGGAGATCCTGTCCCGCCGCTACGACCTGGTCTTCAGCAACAGCGTGATCGAGCACGTCGGGGGCCACGAGCAGCGCCGCCGGATGGCCGAGGCGATCCGTGCCCTCGCCCCGCGGCACTGGGTGCAGACCCCGTACCGGTACTTCCCGGTGGAGCCGCACTGGGTGGCGCCCGGGATGCAGTTCCTGCCGGTGCCGGCCCGGGTGGCGGTGGCCCGCAAGTGGCCGCTGGCCTACACCCCGGGCAAGTCCTGGGAGGCGGCGATGAGGCAGGTGCTCACCACGGAGCTGATCGGCCGGGCCGAGATGCGCTATCTCTTCCCGGACTCCACCATCCGGGCGGAGCGGCTGCTCGGCATGACCAAGTCGATCATCGCGGTCCGGACGGCCTGACCGGCGGCCCGCCCTGCGGACGTCGGTGTCCGGAGGGCGGGACGGGATGACCGGCGTGCGGGATCGGGCACCGGGCGTGACAGACTGACCAATGTGTTGCGCTGGCTGACTGCAGGTGAATCGCACGGTCCCGCTCTCGTCGCGTTGCTGGAGGGCGTACCCGCCGGCATCGAGGTGACCACCACCGAGATCGCCGCCGAGCTGGCCCGCCGCCGCCTCGGCTACGGCCGGGGCGCCCGGATGTCGTTCGAGCAGGACGAGGTCGAGGTGATCGGCGGCCTGCGGCACGGCGTCACGCTGGGCAGCCCGGTCGCCATCCGGGTCGGCAACTCCGAGTGGCCCAAGTGGCAGACCGTGATGGCCGCCGATCCGGTCGACGCCGACGAACTGGCCCGGCAGGCCCGCAACGCCCCGCTGACCCGCCCCCGCCCGGGCCACGCCGACCTCGCCGGCATGCAGAAGTACGGCCACACCGACGCCAGGCCGATCCTGGAGCGGGCCAGCGCGCGGGAGACCGCCGCCCGGGTCGCCGTCGGCACCGTCGCCAAGGCGCTGGTCAGGCAGGCGCTCGGCATCGAGATCGTGTCGCACGTGGTGGAGCTGGGCTCGGTCGCCGCCGATCCCGGCCTGCGCCCGACGCCCGAGGACGCCGAGCGGATCGACGCCGACCCGCTGCGCTGCCTCGACCCGGAGGCCAGCGCCCGGATGGTCGCCGAGGTCGACGCCGCGAAGAAGGCCGCCGACACCCTCGGCGGCGTGGTCGAGGTGCTGGCGTACGGCGTCCCGCCGGGCCTGGGGAGCCACGTGCAGTGGGACCGCAAGCTCGACGCCCGGCTGGCCACCGCCCTGATGTCCATCCAGGCGATCAAGGGCGTGGAGATCGGCGACGGCTGGCAGCAGGCCCGCTCCCGCGGCTCGGAGGCGCACGACGAGATCGTCCCGACCACCGCCGGCGTCCGCCGGGTCACCGACCGGGCCGGCGGCCTGGAGGGCGGCATCACCACCGGTGAGCCGCTGCGGGTGAAGGCCGCGATGAAGCCGATCTCCTCGCTGAACCGGGCGCTGGCGACCGTCGACGTGACCACCGGCGAGCCGGCCACCGCCATCAACCAGCGCTCGGACGTCTGCGCGGTGCCGGCCGCCGCGGTGGTCGCCGAGGCGATGGTCGCGCTGGTGCTCGCCGAGGCGGCCACCGAGAAGTTCGGTGCCGACTCCGTCGCCGAGATCCGCCGCAACCTCGCCGGCTACCTCGACGCCCTGGTCATCCGGTGAGCCGGCCGGCCTGCGTGCTGGTCGGGGCGCCCGGCTCCGGCAAGAGCACCGTCGGCGAGCAGCTCGCCGCCCTGCTCGGGACGGCGTTCCGGGACACCGACACCGACATCGAGGCGATGGCCGGCAAGCCGATCCCGGAGATCTTCATCGACGAGGGGGAGGCGCACTTCCGTACCCTGGAACGGGCCGCGGTGGCGGCGGCGCTGGCCTCGCACACCGGGGTGCTCGCCCTCGGCGGCGGCGCGGTCCTCGCCGAGGAGAACCGTGCCGCGCTGGTCGGGCACACCGTGGTGCACCTGTCGGTGGAGCTGCCCGACGCGGTGAAGCGGGTCGGGCTCGGGGCCGGCCGACCGCTGCTGGCGCTCAACCCGCGGGCCACCCTCAAGCACCTGATGGACCAGCGGCGCCCGCTCTACGCCGAGGTGGCCACGGCCACGGTGGTCACCGACGGGCGTACCCCCGAGGAGATCGCGGCCGAGATCGACGCCCTGCTCAAGGGCTGACCGCCGATCGCGCCGGGTCCGCCGTCGCGACCGGCACGATTCGGGTACGCCATCAGGTGGACAGTGGCCGTCCGGCGGTGCCAACTGGTTTAGGCTGCCCTGCGATGGACGAGGTGACCCGGATCCCGGTCGGCGGCGAACGGCCGTACGACGTGCTGGTCGGACGAGACCTGCTGGACCCCCCGCCGCGGCTGCTGCCCGGTGCCGAGCGGGTGGCGCTGCTCTACGCGCCGCCGCTCAGGGGGCTGGCCGACGCGCTCGGCGAGCGGCTCCGCGCGCTGGGTGTCGCGCCGCTGCCGATCGAGGTGCCCGACGCCGAGGCGGGCAAACGGATCGAGGTCGCGGCCGACTGCTGGGATCGGCTCGGCGCGGCCGGCTTCACCCGTACCGACGCGGTGGTCGGGATGGGCGGCGGCGCGGTGACCGACCTGGCCGGCTTCGTGGCGGCCTGCTGGCTGCGCGGGGTGCGCTGGGTGCCGGTGGCGACCTCGCTGCTCGGCATGGTCGACGCCGCCGTCGGCGGCAAGACCGGCGTCAACACCGCCGCCGGGAAGAACCTGGTCGGCGCGTTCCACCCGCCGGCCGGGGTGCTGTGCGACCTGACCACCCTGGACAGCCTGCCCCGGGCCGACCTGGCGGCCGGGATGGCCGAGGTGGTCAAGTGCGGCTTCATCGCCGACCCGGTGATCCTCGATCTGATCGAACGGGATCCGGCCGCGGCCACCGATCCGACCGGCCCGGTGTGCCGGGAGCTGATCGAGCGGGCGATCCGGGTCAAGGCCGAGGTGGTCTCCGGTGACCTGCGCGAGTCCGGGGTGCGCGAGGTGCTCAACTATGGGCACACCCTGGCGCACGCGATCGAGAAGGTGGAGGGCTACCGCTGGCGGCACGGCCACGCCGTCGCGGTCGGCACCGTCTTCGCCGGGCAGCTGGCCCGGCTGGCCGGGCGGCTCGACGCGGCCACCGCCGAGCGGCACCGCACCGCGATGGCCGCGCTCGGCCTGCCCACCAGCTACCCGGCGGACGCCTGGCCCGAGCTGCTCGCCGCGATGCGGGTGGACAAGAAGGCCCGGGGCAGCCGGCTGCGGTTCGTGGTGCTGGACGCGCTCGCCCGCCCGGCGATCCTGGAGGGCCCGGACGACGAGCTGCTGCACGCCGCCTACCGGGAGGTGGCCTCGTGAGGGTGTACGTCCTGAACGGGCCGAACCTGGGGCGGCTGGGCACCCGGCAGGTCGACGTGTACGGCGTGACCAGCTACGCCGACCTGGCGACGCTCTGCGTCGACACCGGCAGCGAGCTGGGGCTGGAGGTGACCGTCCGGCAGACCGACGCCGAGCACGAGCTGATCGGCTGGCTGCACGAGGCGGCCGACGAGGGCGCGGCGGTGGTGCTCAACCCGGCGGCCTGGTCGCACTACTCGATCGCCGTCCGGGACGCCTGCGCCATGCTGCGCGGCCCGCTGATCGAGGTGCACATCTCCAACATTCACGCCCGGGAGGAGTTCCGGCACCACTCGGTGGTCTCGGCGGTGGCGACCGGGGTGATCTGCGGCCTCGGCGTGGACGGCTACCGGCTGGCGCTGCGCCACCTGGCCGACCGCCTCGGCGCGACGGCCTGACCGCACGCCGCTCGTCGGCCCGTCGGAGTGGCGCTTCCGCAGCGCGGTCACTCCCGGTTCCTGGCGGGGCGGACGTCACCGTCGGTCAGCAGCCGTCCGGCGCCCGTCCATCCCTCGGAGCGCTTTGCTCTGCTTCAACACCGGCAACATGCGGTCTGGGCTGCGAAAATCGCTCACCGTGTGTCCGGTGTCACGCCGGATCGCAGCCACGCACGGTTGCTGTTGCCTCCGCGGCAGCAGAGCAAAGGGTGCGAGAGAGGGGTTGGGGGGCTGGGGGCAGGTCACCGTGGGTGACAATGACCTTGGTGTGGGCGGGGTGGCCGCGGGGCGGGGACAGCGGCGCAATCGCGGTTTGAGCCCAGCTAGTAGACTTGCCAGGTCTGTCCGCCAATTGATGATCAAGGCAGGAAATGGCATCCACCAACGACCTCAAGAACGGCCTGGTACTCAACCTCGACGGGGAGCTCTGGGCCGTCGTCGAGTTCCAGCACGTCAAGCCCGGTAAGGGTGGGGCGTTCGTCCGCACGACGCTGAAGAACGTGCTGTCCGGCAAGGTCGTCGACAAGACCTTCAACGCGGGCACCAAGGTCGAGACCGCCACCGTCGACAAGCGCACCATGCAGTACCTCTACGCCGACGGCGAGGACTACGTCTTCATGGATCTGGAGACGTTCGACCAGATCACCGTCCCCGGCGGCACCGTCGGCGAGGCGGCCAACTACCTCCTTCCCGAGGCCGAGGCGACCGTCGCCACCCACGAGGGTGTGCCGCTCTACATCGAGCTGCCCACCTCCGTCGTGCTGGAGGTCACCTACACCGAGCCGGGTCTGCAGGGCGACCGGTCCACCGGCGGCAACAAGCCGGCCACCGTCGAGACCGGCGCGACCGTGCAGGTGCCGCTCTTCATCACCACCGGCGAGAAGATCAAGGTCGACACCCGCGACGGCCGTTACCTCGGCCGATCCTGATGGCTGAGGGTCCCAAGCAGCAGATGCCGTCGCGCCGCAAGGCGCGTAAGCGGGCGCTGGACGTGCTCTACGAGGCCGACCTGCGCGACAAGCCTCCGGTCGAGGTGCTCGCCGGCTACATCGAGCGGATCGAGAAGCCGCGGCCGGAGCACCTGGGCTACGCGGTCAGCCTGGTCGAGGGGGTGGCCGCCCACCTCGACCGGATCGACGAGGTGATCGCCAGCTACGCCGAGGGCTGGACGCTGGACCGGATGCCGGCGGTCGACCGCAACCTCGCCCGGATCGCCGTCTACGAGCTGCTCTACGTCGACGAGATCGACGACGCGGTGGCGATCAGCGAGGCCGTCGAGCTGGCCCGGCAGATGTCGACCGACGACTCGCCGCGCTTCCTCAACGGCATCCTCGGTCGGATCGCCGAGTACGCGACCCGCTGAACGACGGCGGCGTCCGCCGCACCCCGTACGACGAGAAGGGCCCGTGCCGAACGGCACGGGCCCTTCTCGGTGCGACTGCGGTCAGGACGCGAAGAACGCCCGCGGGTCGGCGACCAGCACACCGTGCTCGGTGAGCCGCTCGATCAGACCCGACGGCGAGGCGTCGTAGACGATCGCCAGCGCGCGGAGGTCATCGGCGCGGATGGAGAGCACCCGGCCGTTGTAGTCACCACGCTGCTGCTGGATGGCGCGGGCGTACCGGGCGACGTAGGCGAGGTCCTCGGAGGCCTCGTCGTAGAGCCGCTCCAGGTCCAGGACGATCTTGCTGGTGGGCTCGTGGCGTACCCCACTGCCGTCGGGCAGCAGCTCCGAGACGGGAACGCGGTAGAAGTCGGCCAGCTCCGCCAGGCGGGACACGGTGACGGCGCGGTCGCCGCGCTCGTACGAGCCGACCACCACGGCCTTCCACCGCCCGTTGGACTTCTCCTCCACCCCCTGCAGGGACAGGCCCTGCTGCTGGCGGATGGAGCGCAGGCGGGCGCCCAGCGACTTGGCGTATTCAGAGGGCATTCGGACACTCCCAGTGCTGTGCTTTGGGGTTCTCCCAGCGATCGCTACGGAGCGTGACGGTACGGGGATTGCGACACGCGGTCAAGTGCTCGTGAGATTACCGTTCGGGAGCGCGGGGGAACTTATCCCCATTTCGCCACCCTGATCCGGGGATCAGTGGGTGCCGGCGGTCGGCCCGGTGACCACTGGTAACGTGGCCTGAAGCCCCGGTCCGGGCCGTCCGCGACCTGACCGGAGCGTCAGACGTCCTTTAACGACCCGTCCCGTGAGGCGGGGAAGGAGGTCCGCCGTGGCCTGCCCACCGGCTGCCCAGACGTCGCGGGAGCGACAACCCTCGGTGAAGGTGATCCTCGCCAGCGCCGACGTCCAGCGCGTCGTCGACCGGATCGCCCACCAGATCCTGGAGAAGACCCAGGGCGCCGCCGACACCGTTCTGCTCGGCATACCCACTCGCGGAACTCCACTCGCGAGGCGCCTCGCCGCCCGGATCAGCACCTTCGAGGACGTCGACGTCCCCGTCGGCGTGCTCGACATCACCCTCTACCGCGACGACCTGCGCCGGCACGCCACCCGCGCGATCGGGCCGACCGCGCTGCCGCCGGGCGGCATCGACGGCAAGCGGGTGATCCTCGTCGACGACGTGCTCTTCTCCGGCCGTACCGTGCGCGCCGCCCTCGACGCCCTGAACGACGTCGGCCGCCCCGCGTGCGTGCAGCTCGCCGTCCTGGTCGACCGCGGCCACCGCGAGCTGCCGATCCGCGCCGACTACGTCGGCAAGAACATCCCGACCTCGCTCGCCGAGAGCGTCAAGGTCACCCTCGCCGAGACCGACGGCAGCGACGAGGTCAAGTTGTACGGGGGAGTCACCTCATGATCCGCCACCTGCTCTCCGGCGCGGACCTGGACGCCGCCACCGCCACCGAGATCCTGGACACCGCCGCCGAGATGGCCACGGTTGCCGGCCGGGAGATCAAGAAGCTGCCCGCGCTGCGCGGCCGGACGGTGGTGAACCTCTTCTACGAGGACTCCACCCGGACCCGGATCTCCTTCGAGGCGGCCGCCAAACGGCTCAGCGCCGACGTGATCAACTTTTCGGCCAAGGGCTCCAGCGTGACCAAGGGCGAGAGCCTGAAGGACACCGCGCTGACCCTGCAGGCGATGGGCGCCGACGCGGTGGTCGTCCGGCACCCCGCCTCCGGCGCCCCGCACCGGCTCGCCGACTGGGTGGACGGGTCGGTGGTCAACGCCGGCGACGGCACCCACGAGCACCCCACCCAGGCGCTGCTCGACGCGTACACGATGCGCTCCCGGCTGGGCCGGCTCGCCGGCCTGCACGTCGCGGTGGTCGGGGACGTGCTGCACTCCCGGGTGGCCCGCTCCAACGTGTTGCTGCTCTCCACCCTCGGCGCCAAGGTCACCCTGGTCGGCCCGCCCACCCTCATCCCGGTGGACATCTCGGCCGCGCTCGCCCCCGGCACCGACGTCTCCTACGACCTCGACGCGGTGCTGCCGAACGTGGACGTGGTGATGATGCTGCGGGTGCAGCGGGAGCGGATGAACGACTCCTACTTCCCCTCGGCCCGCGAGTACGCCCGCCGCTACGGCCTGGACGGCCCGCGCATGCGCCGGCTGCCCGAGCACGCGATCGTCATGCACCCCGGGCCGATGAACCGGGGCATGGAGATCACGCCCGAGGTCGCCGACTCGCCCCGCTCCACCATCGTCGAACAGGTCGCCAACGGGGTCTCCGTGCGGATGGCCGTCCTCTACCTGCTGCTCGGAGGGAACAACCGGTGACCGCGTACCTGATCAAGAACGTGAGCGTCGTCGGCGCCGCGCCGACCGACCTGCTGATCCGCGACGGCGTCGTCGCGGAGACCGGCGCGGGCCTGACCGCGCCGGACGCCACGATGGTCGACGGCACCGGTCTGATCGCCCTGCCCGGCCTGGTCGACCTGCACACCCACCTGCGCGAGCCCGGCCGGGAGGACGCCGAGACCGTCGAGTCCGGCTCCCGGGCGGCGGCGCTCGGCGGCTACACCGCGGTCTGCGCGATGGCCAACACCTCGCCGGTCGCCGACACGGCCGGTGTGGTCGAGCAGGTCTGGCGGCTGGGCCGGGAGGCCGGCCTGGTCGACGTGCAGCCGATCGGCGCGGTCACCGTCGGGCTGGCCGGCGAGCGCCTGGCCGAGCTGGGCGCGATGGCCGACTCGGCCGCCCAGGTGCGGATCTTCTCCGACGACGGGTACTGCGTCGCCGACCCGAAGCTGATGCGCCGGGCGCTGGAGTACGTCAAGGCGTTCGACGGGATCATCGCGCAGCATGCCGAGGAGCCCCGGCTCACCGAGGGCGCGCAGATGCACGAGGGCGAGGTTTCCACCCGGCTCGGCCTGACCGGCTGGCCGGCGGTCGCCGAGGAGGCGATCATCGCCCGGGACGTGCTGCTCGCCGAGCACGTCGGCAGCCGGTTGCACGTCTGCCACGTCTCCACCGCCGGCAGCGTCGAGGTGCTGCGCCAGGCCAAGGCGCGCGGGGTCCGGGTCACCGCCGAGGTGACCCCGCACCACCTGCTGCTCACCGACGAGGTCGTGAGCGGGAGGAGTGAGCTTGCGAGCCCCGCACTCGCGAACAATTGGAGCCCAGCGGGCGCCTACGACCCGGTCTACAAGGTCAACCCGCCGCTGCGCACCGCCACCGACATCGCCGCGCTGCGCGCCGCGCTGGCCGAGGGCGTCATCGACATCGTCGCCACCGACCACGCCCCGCACGCCGTGGAGGACAAGGAGTGCGAGTGGGCGTACGCCCGGCCGGGCATGCTCGGCCTGGAGACGGCGCTCTCCGTCGCCCTCGACGTGCTCGGCCCGCAGTGGGACCTGATCGCCGAGCGGATGTCCCGCGCCCCGGCCCGGATCGCCGGGCTGGACTCCCACGGCCTCGACCCGGCCCCCGGCGTGCCGGCCAACCTCACCCTGGTCGACCCGGCCGCCCGCCGGGTGATCGAGCCCGCGGAGCTGGCCAGCCGCAGTCGCAACACCCCGTACGCCCGCATGACGCTGCCGGGTCGCATCGTGGCGACCTTCCTGCGCGGCGAGCCGACGGTCCTGGACGGAAAGGCTGTCAAGTAAATGGGTAAGCGCAGGCCCGCGATCCTCGTTCTCGAGGACGGGCGCACGTTCCACGGCGAGGCGTACGGCAGCGTCGGGGAGACCTTCGGCGAGGCCGTCTTCAACACCGGCATGACCGGCTACCAGGAGACCCTGACCGACCCCTCCTACCACCGCCAGGTGGTGGTGCAGACCGCGCCGCACATCGGCAACACCGGCGTGAACCGCGAGGACGACGAGTCGGCCCGGATCTGGGTGGCCGGCTACGTGGTCCGCGATCCGGCCCGGATCGGCTCCAACTGGCGGGCCACCGGCGGCCTGGAGGAGCGGCTCGCCGCCGAGGGCGTGGTCGGCATCAGCGGCGTGGACACCCGCGCGCTCACCCGGCACCTGCGCGAGCGCGGCGCCATGCGGGTCGGCATCTCCAGCGTCGACGACGACCCGCGCGCCCTGCTGGCCCGGGTCCGCCAGTCGCCGCAGATGGTCGGCGCGGACCTCTCCGCCGAGGTGACCACCCCCGAGCCGTACGTGATCGAGGCGCAGGGCGAGCACCGGTTCACGGTGGCCGCGCTCGACCTGGGCATCAAGCGCAACGTGCCGCGCCGGCTCGCCGCGCGCGGGGTCACCACCCACGTGCTGCCCGCGGGCTCCACCATCGACGACCTGCTCGCCACGGGCGCCGACGCGGTCTTCCTCTCGCCCGGCCCGGGCGACCCGGCCACCGCCGACGTTCCGGTCGCGCTGGCCCGCGAGGTGCTCAGCCGGAAGGTGCCGCTCTTCGGCATCTGCTTCGGCAGCCAGATCCTCGGCCGGGCGCTCGGCTTCGGCACCTACAAGCTGGGCTACGGCCACCGCGGCATCAACCAGCCGGTGCTCGACCGGGCCACCGGCAAGGTCGAGGTGACCAGCCACAACCATGGCTTCGCTGTCCAGGTGCCCGGTGCCGGGCAGGGCGCGGTCGTGCCCGACCAGGTGATCGAGACCGAGTTCGGCGGCGTCCAGGTCTCGCACGTCTGCCTCAACGACAACGTGGTCGAGGGGCTGCGGGCCAGGGACGTGCCCGCCTTCACCGTCCAGTACCACCCGGAGGCGGCGGCCGGCCCGCACGACGCGGACTACCTCTTCGACCGCTTCGCCGAGCTCATCGAAGGTCGGACCGACAGCGAGGGGCGCACGAATGCCTAAGCGCAAGGACCTCAAGCACATCCTGGTGATCGGCTCCGGTCCGATCGTGATCGGGCAGGCCTGCGAGTTCGACTACTCCGGCACCCAGGCCTGCCGGGTGCTGCGCAGCGAGGGGATCCGGGTCAGCCTGGTCAACTCCAACCCGGCCACCATCATGACGGACCCGGAGTTCGCCGACGCCACCTACGTCGAGCCGATCACCCCGGAGTTCGTCGAGCTGGTCATCGCCCGGGAGCGCCCCGACGCGCTGCTGCCCACCCTGGGCGGGCAGACCGCGCTGAACACCGCGGTCGCCCTGCACGAGGCCGGTGTGCTGGACAAGTACGGCGTGGAGCTGATCGGCGCCAACATCGAGGCGATCAACCGGGGTGAGGACCGCCAGCTGTTCAAGGAGGTCGTCGCCAGGGCCGGCGTACGCCTGGGTCTGGCCGATCCGGCCGGCCTGGTGCCCCGCTCCCGGGTCTGCCACTCGATGGCCGAGGTCGAGCAGGCCGTCGTCGAGCTGGGCCTGCCGGTGGTGATCCGGCCGTCGTTCACCATGGGCGGCCTGGGCTCCGGCATGGCGCACACCGACGAGGACCTGCGGCGCATCGCCGGGGCGGGCCTGGCCGCCAGCCCGACGCACGAGGTGCTCATCGAGGAGAGCGTGCTCGGCTGGAAGGAGTACGAGCTCGAACTGATGCGGGACCGCCACGACAACGTGGTGGTGGTCTGCTCGATCGAGAACGTCGACCCGATGGGCGTGCACACCGGCGACAGCGTCACCGTGGCGCCGGCCATGACGCTCACCGACCGGGAGTACCAGAACCTGCGCGACCTGGGCATCGCGGTGCTGCGCGAGGTCGGGGTGGACACCGGCGGCTGCAACATCCAGTTCGCGGTGAACCCGGCCGACGGACGGATCGTCGTGATCGAGATGAACCCGCGGGTGTCCCGCTCCTCGGCGCTGGCTTCCAAGGCCACCGGCTTCCCGATCGCCAAGATCGCCGCGAAGCTGGCCATCGGCTACACCCTCGACGAGATCCCCAACGACATCACCCTGAAGACCCCGGCGGCCTTCGAGCCGACCCTGGACTACGTGGTGGTGAAGATTCCCCGGTTCGCGTTCGAGAAGTTCCCCGGCGCCGACCCGGAGCTGACCACCACGATGAAGTCGGTCGGCGAGGCGATGAGCCTCGGGCGCAACTTCACCGAGGCGCTCAACAAGGCCATGCGCTCGATGGAAACGAAGTCAGCCGGGTTCTGGACGGTGCCGGATCCGCGGGGGGCGACCAGGGAGAACACCCTCGCCGCGTTGCGGATCCCGCACGACGGCCGGCTCTACACGGCCGAGCGGGCGCTGCGGCTGGGCGCCTCCGTGGCCGAGGTGGCCGAGGCCTCCGGCGGGATGGACCCCTGGTTCCTGGACCAGATCGCCTCGCTGGTCGAGCTGCGCGCGGAGATCGTGGACGCCCCGGTGCTCGACGCCGAGCTGCTGCGCCACGCCAAGCGCGCCGGCCTGTCCGATCGGCAGCTCGCCGCGCTCCGCCCGGAGCTGGCCGCCGAGGACGGGGTACGCACCCTGCGGCACCGGCTCGGCGTGCGCCCGGTCTACAAGACGGTGGACACCTGCGCCGCCGAGTTCGAGGCGACCACGCCGTACCACTACTCGACCTACGACCAGGAGACCGAGGTCGCGCCCTCGGACCGGCCCAAGGTGCTCATCCTGGGCTCCGGGCCGAACCGGATCGGCCAGGGCATCGAGTTCGACTACTCCTGCGTGCACGCCGTCATGGCGCTGCGGGAGGTGGGCTACGAGACGGTGATGGTCAACTGCAACCCGGAGACCGTCTCCACCGACTACGACACCGCCGACCGGCTCTACTTCGAGCCGCTGACCTTCGAGGACGTGCTGGAGGTCTGGCACGCCGAGGACACCACCGGCAAGGCCGCCGGCGGGCCCGGCGTGGTGGGGGTCATCGTGCAGCTCGGCGGGCAGACCCCGCTCGGGCTGGCCCAGCGGCTGAAGAACGCCGGGGTGCCCGTCGTCGGTACCTCCCCGGAGTCCATCCACCTTGCCGAGGAGCGGGGCGCGTTCGGCGCGGTGCTGGCCCGGGCCGGGCTGCGCGCCCCCGCGCACGGCATGGCCACCTCGTACGACGAGGCGAAGGCGATCGCCGACGAGATCGGCTACCCGGTGCTGGTCCGGCCGTCGTACGTGCTCGGCGGGCGGGGGATGGAGATCGTCTACGACGACCCGACCCTGCGCGACTACATCGGCCGGGCCACCGACATCTCGCCGGACCACCCGGTGCTGGTCGACCGCTTCCTCGACGACGCCATCGAGATCGACGTGGACGCGCTGGTCGATGCCGACGGCGAGGTCTACCTCGGCGGCGTGATGGAGCACATCGAGGAGGCCGGCATCCACTCCGGCGACTCGTCCTGCGCGCTGCCGCCGATCACCCTGGCCGGCTCGCACCTGACCCAGGTGCGCCGCTACACCGAGGCGATCGCCCGGGGCGTCGGGGTGAAGGGCCTGCTCAACGTGCAGTACGCCCTCAAGGACGACCAGCTCTACGTGCTGGAGGCCAACCCGCGGGCGTCCCGGACGGTCCCGTTCGTCTCCAAGGCGACGGCGGTGCCGCTGGCCAAGGCGGCGGCCCGGATCGCGCTCGGCGCCACCATCGCCGAGCTGCGCGCCGAGGGGCTGCTCCCGCCCACCGGGGACGGCGGCAGCATGCCGGCCGACGCCCCGATCGCGGTGAAGGAGGCGGTGCTGCCGTTCAAGCGGTTCCGCACCCGCTCCGGCAAGGGCATCGACTCCCTGCTCGGCCCGGAGATGAAGTCCACCGGCGAGGTGATGGGCATCGACACCAACTTCGGGCACGCCTTCGCCAAGTCGCAGTCGGCCGCGTACGGCTCGCTGCCCACCGGCGGCAAGATCTTCGTCTCGGTCGCCAACCGCGACAAGCGCGGCATGATCTTCCCGATCAAGCGCCTGGCCGACCTCGGCTTCGAGATCGTCGCCACCACCGGCACGGCCGAGGTGCTGCGCCGGCACGGGATCGCCTGCGAGCAGATCCGCAAGCACTACGAGGCCGGCGAGGGGGAGGACGCGGTGTCGATGATCCTCGGCGGCGACGTGGCCCTGGTGGTCAACACCCCGCAGGGCTCCGGCGCGAGCGCCCGCTCCGACGGCTACGAGATCCGCAGCGCCGCCGTCACGGCCGACATCCCGTGCATCACCACGGTGCCGGGCGCGGCGGCCGCGGTGATGGGCATCGAGGCCCGCATCCGTGGCGACATGCAGGTCCGCCCGCTCCAGGAGCTCCACGCCGCGCTGCGGGGCGGCGAGTGACCTCCTCGGTTCCCGCGTCGATCATGAAGTTGTCGCCCCGACCCGCCGCGGCACGCGCCGACAGCTTCATGATCACCGAGCCGGGGGGAGACGGGGCGTGATCTTCGAGAAGGTGGTGCGGCCCCAGCTGTTCCGGGTGGGCGGCGGCGACGCCGAGGCGGCGCACGAGTGGACGTTGCGGCGGCTGGCCGTACTCTCGCGGCGGCCGGCGGCGCTCGCGGCGCTGCGCGCCCGGTACCTCGCCCGGGCACCGCGGACGGTGTTCGGGGTGCAGTTCCCCAACCCGGTCGGGCTGGCCGCGGGGATGGACAAGAACGGGGTCGCCCTGCCGGCGTGGCCGGCGCTGGGCTTCGGCTTCGTCGAGGTCGGCACGGTGACCGCGCACGCCCAGCCGGGTAACCCCCGGCCCCGGCTGTTCCGGCTGCGCGACAGCGAGGCCGTGGTCAACCGGATGGGCTTCAACAACGCCGGCGCCGAGGCCCTCGCGGCCCGGCTGGCGGCGCTGCCCCGGCCGATCGGGGTGCCGCTCGGCATCTCGCTCGGCAAGTCCAAGGTCACCGGACTGGACGAGGCGGTGGAGGACTACCTGGCCTCGTACCGGGCGCTGCGCGGGCACGGCGACTACTTCGCGGTCAACGTCTCCTCGCCGAACACCCCCGGCCTGCGGTCGTTGCAGGACAAGTCACACCTGGACGCCCTGTTGGCGGCGCTGGTGGGGGAGAAGCCGGTGCTGGTGAAGATCGCCCCGGACCTGGCCGAGCCGGCCATCGCCGAGCTGCTGGAGGTCTGCCTGGCCCGGGGCGCGGCCGGTGTCATCGCCACCAACACCACCCTGGCCCGCGACGGCCTCGCCCCTGCCGACCGGGAGCGCGGCGCGGAGACCGGCGGTCTCTCCGGCCGTCCGCTCGCCGCGCGGGCCCGCGAGGTGGTCGGCTTCGTGCACCGGGAGACCGGCGGCCGGCTGCCGGTGATCGGCGTCGGCGGCATCCTCGACCCGGACGACGCCACCCGGATGTTCGACGCCGGCGCCGCCCTGGTCCAGCTCTACACCGGCTTCATCTACCGGGGCCCCGCCCTGGTCCGCGCCGCCGTGCGCGCCGCCGGGCGTTCGTCCGCCGCGTCGGGCTAGGGCTCGTGGTGGCCCCCGGAGACCCCCTGACGACGACAAGCCCCAGCTCGACGAGGAGAGGCGGGAGAGGCGCGTGACGCCCGAGGAGATCCTGGCCGTGGACCGGGCGCACGTCTGGCATCCGTACGCGGCGTCGCCGCCGGCCAACCCGCCGTACGTGGTGCAGAGCGCGTCGGGGGTACGGCTGCGGCTGGCCGACGGTCGGGAGCTGGTCGACGGGATGTCGTCCTGGTGGGCGGCGATCCACGGCTACCGGCACCCGGTGCTCGACGCCGCCGTCACCGACCAGCTCGGCCGGATGAGCCACGTGATGTTCGGCGGGCTCACCCACGCCCCGGCGGTGGAGCTGGCCCGGACGCTGGTGGAGCTGGCCCCGGCGGGACTGGAACACGTCTTCCTGGCCGACAGCGGCTCGGTCAGCGTCGAGGTCGCCATCAAGATGTGCCTGCAGTACCAGCGGGCCACCGGCCGGCCGGAGCGCCGCCGGCTGGCCACCTGGCGGGGCGGCTACCACGGCGACACGTTCCACCCGATGAGCGTCTGCGACCCGGAGGGCGGGATGCACCACCTCTGGGGCGACGTGCTGCCCCGGCAGGTCTTCGCCCCGGTGCCGCCGGGCGGCTTCGACGACCCGCCCGACCCGGCGTACGTGACCGCGCTGACCGACGCGGTCGCCCGGCACGCCCACGAGCTGGCCGCGGTGATCGTGGAACCCGTGGTGCAGGGCGCCGGGGGGATGCGGTTCCACCACCCGGGGTACCTGCGGGTGCTGCGCGAGGTGACCCGGGCCCACGGGGTGCTGCTGATCTTCGACGAGATCGCCACCGGCTTCGGCCGTACCGGTGCGCTGTTCGCCGCCGAGCACGCCGGCGTCAGCCCCGACGTGCTCTGCGTCGGCAAGGCGCTGACCGGCGGCTACCTGACCCTGGCCGCGGCCCTGTGCACCCCGGAGATCGCCCGGGGCATCTCGGCGGACGGGGTGCTGGCGCACGGGCCGACCTTCATGGGCAACCCCCTGGCCTGCGCGGTGGCCAACGCCTCGTTGGGCCTGCTGCGGGCCGGGGACTGGTCCGGCCAGGTGTCGAGGATCGCCGACGGGCTGCGGGCCGGCCTGGAGCCGCTGCGCGGCACCCCGGGGGTGGCCGACGTGCGGGTGCTGGGGGCGATCGGGGTGGTGCAGCTCGACCACGAGGTGGACCTCCCCGCGGCGACCGCCGCGGCCGTGGCGCAGGGCGTCTGGCTGCGGCCGTTCCGGGATCTGGTCTACACCATGCCGCCGTACGTCACCGACGACGCGGACCTGGCCCGGATCACGGCCGGGGTCGCCGCGGCGGTCAAGGCCGGCTGACCGGTACGGCGTCCGGGCGGGAAGACCGGGGCCGGCGGCTGCCGGGCCCGGGTGGGCGGGTGAGTGAGGAGAGAGGGACGCGGATGGAGAGCTTCGGGACCCGGCTGCACCGGGCGGTCGCCGAGCGGGGGCCGCTCTGCGTGGGCATCGACCCGCACCCCGGTCTGCTGGCCCGCTGGGGCCTGCCGGACGACGTCGAGGGGCTGGACCGGTTCGCCCGGACAGTCACGGAGGCGCTCGGTGACCGGGTTGCGGTGGTCAAGCCTCAGTCGGCCTTTTTCGAGCGATTCGGTGCCCGAGGTGTCGGGATTCTTGAGTCAACTATCCGACAGTTACGCGATCGGGGCTCGCTCGTTCTGCTCGACGTCAAACGCGGCGACATCGGCTCGACCGTCGCCGCGTACGCCTCGGCGTACCTCGATCCATCCAGCCCGCTGTATGTCGACGCGATCACCGCGAGCCCCTACCTGGGCGTCGGCTCGCTGGCGCCGATGTTCGAGTTGGCGGCCGCGCACGGCGGCGGCGTCTTCGTGCTGGCGCTCACCTCGAATCCGGAGGGGGCGAGCGTCCAGCAAGCCAGAGCGGCCGACGGGCGGACCGTCGCGCAAACCGTCATCGACGAGATTTCCCAGCTCAACAGGGGTGCGGAGCCGCTCGGCAGCTTCGGTCTGGTGGTCGGCGCGACCATCGGCGACACCGGTCACGACCTCTCCGCCGTCAACGGTCCGCTGCTCGCGCCGGGCCTCGGCGCGCAGGGCGCGACGGCGGCGGATCTGCGGACCGTGTTCGGTTCCAGCCTGCCCGCGGTGCTGCCGTCGTACTCCCGGGAGGTGCTCGGCGCGGGCCCCGACGAGGCCGCGCTACGGGCCGCCGCGGACCGCGCGCTGGCCGCCTGCCGGGACGTTCTGGCTGCGTCCTGACTGACTGACTGCTCGGTCACTTTACGATGATCTTCGCGCGCCCACGTTGCCGAAAGCGCCGACGACCGCTAGTTTTCCCCGCGCTGGGAACCACGGACCCCTTTGGTTGCCAGCGACACCACGTTTCACAGAGCGGTGGTGCGCCCCGCCCGCCGCGATAGGGACCTGAGGAGAACTGGTGCCGCTCCCGTCACTGACCCCCGAGCAGCGCGCTGCCGCGCTGGAGAAGGCCGCGGAGATCCGCAAGGCCCGTGCTGAGCTGAAGGAGCAGCTCAAGCAGGGCAAGACCACCCTCGCCACCGTCCTTGAGCGGGCCGAGTCCGACGATGTCGTCGGCAAGCTGAAGGTTTCGGCCGTCCTGCAGGCGATGCCGGGCATCGGCAAGATCCGGGCCACCCAGATCATGGAGAAGCTCAAGATCGCCGACAGCCGTCGTCTGCGCGGCCTGGGCGAGCAGCAGCGCAAGGCTCTGCTTGGAGAGTTCGCCGCCAACTGAACGCCGCAACGTGTAGAAACAAGCGGTGAGCACGGATGACGAGGCGCGCCCGGCGGCTCGGCTCACCGTCCTGACCGGACCTTCGGGTGCCGGCCGGGGCGGTGTCGTCGAGCGGGTCCGGGCGCGTTCTCCGTCCGTGTGGGTGCCCGTCCCGGTGACCACCCGGCCACCCCGGCCCGGCGAGGCCGACGGCGTCGACCGGATCTTCCGGGACCCGGCGGGCTTCGACCGGATGGTCGCCGCCGGCGAGCTGCTCGAGTGGTCGCGGATGGGGCCGTACCTGCGCGGGGTGCCCCGCGAACCGCTGCGGTCCCGGCTGGCCGAGGGCCGCCCGGTGCTGCTCCCGCTCGACCTGCCCGGCGCGCTCGCCGTCCGCGAGGCGCTGCCCGACGTGCGACTGGTCCTGCTGGCGCCGCCGGGCTTCCGGCCCGACCCGGCCGTCGCCGCAGTCGGACACACCGTCACACACGACCGCACCGAGCACGTCGTCGACCAACTGGTAGGCTTGCTCGGTTCTTCCTATCTGGCTCCCGCCCGGCCGCGCCTGCGCGGTTGAGCGACCAGCCGCGCTCGCGCGGACACTTCAGACGCAGAGGGTATTTCGTGGGATCCATCGCCAACCCCGAAGGCATCACCAACCCGCCGATCGACGAGCTGCTCGAGAAGACCACCTCGAAGTACGCGCTGGTGATCTTCGCCGCCAAGCGCGCGCGGCAGGTCAACGCCTACTACAGCCAGCTCGGCGAGGGCCTGCTCGAGTACGTCGGCCCGCTCGTGGAGACCACCCCGCAGGAGAAGCCCCTCTCCATCGCCATGCGCGAGATCAACGCGGGCCTGCTCACCGCCGAGCCGACCGACAACCCGTAACACCCCCGCACGCCGATGCCCGCCGAGATCGTCCTCGGGGTCGGCGGTGGCATCGCCGCCTACAAGGCGTGTGAGCTGCTGCGACTCTTCACCGAGTCGGGCCACCGGGTCCGCGTCGTGCCGACCGCGTCGGCGCTCCGTTTCGTCGGGGCGCCGACCTGGGCGGCCCTCTCCGGCCAACCGGTCGCCGACGACGTCTGGTCCGACGTGCACGAGGTGCCGCACGTCCGGCTGGGCCAGCGCGCCGACCTCGTCGTCGTCGCGCCGGCCACCGCCGACCTGCTGGCCAAGGCGGCCCACGGGCTCGCCGACGACCTGCTCACCAACACCCTGCTGACCGCCCGCTGCCCGGTGGTGCTCGCCCCGGCGATGCACACCGAGATGTGGGAGCACCCGGCCACCGTGGCCAACGTCGCCACGCTGCGCGGCCGGGGCGTGCGGGTGATCGAGCCGGCGGTGGGGCGGCTGACCGGTGCGGACACCGGCAAGGGCCGGCTGCCCGACCCGGTCGAGATCTTCGCGGTGGCCCGCCGGGCGCTGGTCCGGGGTGTCGACGCCCCCGCCGACCTCGCCGGCCGGCACGTGGTGGTCACCGCCGGCGGCACCCGCGAACCGCTGGACCCGGTCCGCTTCCTGGGCAACCGCTCCTCGGGCAAGCAGGGTTACGCCTTCGCCCGCGCGGCCGTGGCCCGGGGCGCCCGGGTCACCCTGGTCGCCGCGAACGTGTCGCTCGCCGACCCGGCCGGGGTGGACCTGGTCCGGGTGGGCACCACCGAGGAGCTGCGCAAGGCCACCCTGGAGGTGGCCGCCGGCGCGGACGCGGTGGTGATGGCGGCGGCCCCCGCCGACTTCCGCCCGGCGGCGTACGCCCCTGGCAAGATCAAGAAGTCGGAGCACGGGGACGCCCCGACGATCGCCCTGGTCACCAACCCCGACATCGCCGCCGAGCTCGGCCAGCGCCGCCGGCCCGAGCAGGTGCTGGTGATCTTCGCGGCCGAGACCCACGACGTCGAGGCCAACGGCCGGGCCAAGCTCGCCCGCAAGCGGGCCGACCTGATCGTCATCAACGAGGTCGGCCCGGACAAGGTCTTCGGCGCGGACACCAACACGGCGACCGTGATCGGCGCGGACGGCTCGGTGCACCCCATGCCCGAGCGGTCCAAGGAGGACCTGGCCGACGCCGTCTGGGACCTCGTGGTGACCCGGCTGCCGGATCGGTCCTGAACACTGGCCACATTCGTATTCCGATGCCCGTGCCGAAACGGGCGTGGCTAAACTGCCGCGCAGCGACCCTTACGAAGATTTCAAGTGCTTAGGAGTGCCGTGACACGTCTGTTTACGTCCGAATCGGTCACGGAAGGCCACCCGGACAAGATCGCCGACCAGATCAGCGACGGCATTCTGGACGCCCTGCTGGCCCAGGACCCGCACAGCCGGGTCGCGGTGGAAACGCTGATCACGACCGGTCAGGTGCACGTCGCCGGCGAGGTGACCACCAAGGCGTACGCCGACATCCCGACCATCGTCCGGGAGACCATCCTCGAGATCGGGTACGACTCGTCGAAGAAGGGCTTCGACGGCGCCTCCTGCGGCGTCAGCGTCTCGATCGGCGCCCAGTCGCCGGACATCGCCCAGGGCGTCGACAACGCCTTCGAGCTGCGGACCGGGTCGTCGGAGAGCGCGCTGGACGCCCAGGGCGCCGGCGACCAGGGCATGATGTTCGGCTTCGCCTGCTCCGAGACGCCCGAGCTGATGCCGCTGCCGATCGCGCTCGCGCACCGGCTGGCCCGTCGGCTCTCCGCGGTGCGCAAGGACGGGACCATCCCGTACCTGCGCCCGGACGGCAAGACCCAGGTCACCATCGAGTACGAGGGCCTGCGCCCGGTCCGGCTCAACACGGTGGTCGTCTCCAGCCAGCACGCCGCGGACATCTCGCTGGACTCGCTGCTCACCCCGGACGTGCGCGAGCACGTCATCGCCCCGGAGCTGGAGAGCCTGGGCCTGGAGACCGACGGCTACCGGCTGCTGGTCAACCCGACCGGTCGCTTCGAGATCGGCGGCCCGATGGGCGACGCCGGCCTGACCGGCCGCAAGATCATCGTTGACACCTACGGCGGGTACGCCCGGCACGGCGGTGGCGCGTTCTCCGGCAAGGACCCGTCGAAGGTCGACCGGTCCGCCGCGTACGCGATGCGCTGGGTGGCCAAGAACGTCGTCGCCGCCGGCCTGGCCGAGCGGTGCGAGGCGCAGGTCGCGTACGCGATCGGCAAGGCCCACCCGGTCAGCCTCTTCATCGAGACCTTCGGCACCGAGACCGTGCCGGTCGCCTCGATCGAGAAGGCCGTCACCGAGGTCTTCGACCTGCGTCCGGCCGCCATCATCCGGGACCTCAACCTGCTCCGCCCGATCTACCAGCAGACCGCCGCGTACGGCCACTTCGGCCGCGAGCTGCCGGACCTGACCTGGGAGAGCACCGACCGGGCCGCCGACCTCAAGTCGGCCGCGGGAGCCTGACCGGCACCAGGCGCAGCGACCGGCGACCCGCGGACGGGTCGCCGGTCGCTCGCGTCTGCGTGGACGTCCCGCTGCCGCACCTGGACCGCCCCTTCGACTACCTGGTCCCGGTGGAGCTGGACGCCGAGGCGGTCCCCGGGGTCCGGGTGAAGGTCCGCTTCGCCGGCCAACTCGTCGACGGCTGGCTGCTGGAACGGGTCGAGAAGTCCGACCACCCCCGGTTGGCGTACCTGGAGAAGGTCGTCTCCCCGGAGCCGGTGCTGGCGCCGGAGATCGTCCGGCTGGCCCGGGTGGTCGCCGACCGGTACGCGGGCAGCCTCGCCGACGTGCTCCGGCTCGCCGTCCCGCCCCGGCACGCCCGGGTCGAGAAGGAACCCCGCGCCGCCGCTGACGCCGCGCCCGCCACGCCGTCGACGGCCGGGGCCGGCGAACCGTCCGACGGCACCCCCGACGATCCGAGCCCGGCGGTCGACCCGCGCGGCTGGCGGGACTACCCGACCGGGCCGGCCCTGCTCCGGGCGCTCACCGACGGCCGCGCCCCGCGCGCCGTCTGGTCGGCGCTGGCCGGGGAGGACTGGGCCGCCCGGTACGCCGACGCGGTGGCCGCCACCGTCGCCGGTGGGCGGGGCGCCGTCGTCGTGGTGGCCGACGCCCGGGACCTCGACCGGCTGGACGCCGCGCTGACCGCCGCCCTCGGCCCCGGGCGGCACGCCTGCCTCTCCGCCGCGCTCGGCCCCGCCCGCCGCTACCGGGCCTTCCTCGCCGCCCGGCGCGGCGAGGTGCCGGTGGTGATCGGTACCCGGGCCGCCATGTTCGCCCCGGTGCCCGACCTCGGGCTGGTGGCGATCTGGGACGACGGCGACGACCTGCACGCCGAGCCGCGGGCGCCGTACCCGCACGCGCGGGACGTGCTGCTCACCCGGGCCCGGCTCGCCGAGGCGGCCGCCCTGGTCGGCGGGTTCGCCCGCACCGCCGAGGCGCAGTTGCTGCTGGAGACCGGCTGGGCCCGCGAGGTGGTGGCCGATCGGGCGACGCTGCGGGCGCGTACCCCGGCCATCGCGCCGACCGGCGACGACCCGCAGCTGGCCCGCGATCCCGGCGCGGCGACGGCCCGGCTGCCCAGCCTCGCCTGGACCACCGCCCGGGACACCCTGCGCGCCGACGCCCCGGTGCTGGTGCAGGTGCCGCGCCGGGGCTACCTGCCCTCGGTCTCCTGCGCGGAGTGCCGCACCCCGGCCCGCTGCCCGCACTGCGCTGGTCCGCTGGCGCTGCCGTCGGCCAACGGGACGCCGGCCTGCCGCTGGTGCGGCCGGGTCGCCGCCGCGTACGCCTGCCCGGAGTGCGGCGGCCGGCGGCTGCGCGCCTCGGTGACCGGCGCCCGGCGCACCGCCGAGGAGCTGGGCCGGGCCTTTCCCGGTGTGCCGGTCCGCACCTCCGGCCGGGAGGAGGTGCTGGCCACCGTCCCCGACGGCGCCGGGCTGGTGATCGCCACCCCGGGCGCCGAACCGGTCGCCGACGGCGGCTACGGCGCGGTGCTGCTGCTCGACTCGTGGGCCCTGCTCACCCGGGCCGACCTGCGCGCCGGCGAGGAGACGCTGCGCCGCTGGCTGGCCGCCGCCGCCCTGGCCCGCCCGGCCCCGGCCGGCGGGAAGGTGGTGGTGGTCGCCGACGGCGCCCTCGCCCCGGTGCAGGCGCTGCTGCGCTGGGACCCGGGCTGGTTCGCCGCCCGGGAGCTCGCCGAGCGGCGCGAGCTGGGGTTCCCGCCGGCGATGAAGATGGCCAGCGTCACCGGGCCGGCCGAGGCGGTCGCCGACCTGCTGGCCCAGGCCCGGCTCCCCGACGACGCCGAGGTGCTCGGCCCGGTCCCGGCCGACGAGGACCGGGAGCGGATGCTGGTCCGGGTGCCGCGGGCCCGGGCGGCCGCCCTCGCCGAGGCGCTGCACTCGGCCGCCGGGGTACGCAGTGCCCGCAAGGCGGCCGAGCCGGTCCGTCTCCAGGTCGACCCGCTGAGCCTGTTCTGAGCCCCGACCGGGCCCCCGCCGCCCTGGTCGCCGCGCTGGCGTCGCACGTCGCGTCCGCTAAAGCGCTGGCGGCTGCGTGATAGCATCGCCCGTCATGCCCGGGCGCACGGACGGCGCGACGATGGCGGAGCGCGTCGATCAGACGCCATATCGATGATGTCAATCAGCCGGTGATCAGGGGTGGACCAGTCGTGACCGTTCGTCAATCGATCGTCTTCAACGGGGACCTCGGCAGCGGCAAGAGCACCGTCTCGGTCGAGATCGCGAAGCGGCTCGGCCTGCGCCGGGTCAGCGTCGGCGACCTCTACCGGCAGATGGCGCAGGAGCGGCAGATGACCGCGCTCCAGCTCAACCTGCACGCCGAGCTGGACCAGGCCGTCGACGGCTACGTCGACCAGCTCCAGCGGAACATCGCCGCCTCCGGCGAGTCGCTGGTGATGGACTCCCGGCTGGCGTGGCACTTCTTCACCCACGCGCTCAAGGTGCACATGATCACCGAGCCGGGCGAGGCGGCCCGCCGGGTGCTCGCCCGCCCCTCCGGCCCGGCCGAGAGCTACACCTCGCTGGAGGAGGCGAAGGCCAAGCTCCGGGAGCGCAGCGAGAGCGAGCGGAACCGGTTCATCGTCCGCTACGGGGTGGACAAGGCCCGGCTGCGCAACTACGACCTGGTCTGCGACACCACCCGGGCGTCGGCGCCCGAGGTGATCGAGCGGATCGTCGACGCGTACGAGGGCCGGCTCGGCAACGACGTGCTGCGCGGCACGCCGCCGCTGCTGCTGCTCGACCCGGCCCGGGTCTACCCGACCGAGGACATCGCCACCCTCCGCGGGCTCTGGGACTCCGAGTTCGTCGGCGAGGTGGGCGCGGCCGGTGAGGAGGCCCTGGAGCCGCTGCGGATCGGCTACACCGGCGAGTACTTCTTCGTGGTCGACGGTCACCGCCGGCTCAGCGCCGCCCTCCAGAACGGCTTCCGCCTGGTGCCGGCCCAGCTCGTCGCCGAGGTGGAGGAGCCGGTGGTTGGCGGCATCAGCGCGGTCGACTACTTCCTCGCCCACGTCCGACCCAGCAGCGTCTACGACTGGGAGGCCGCGCACGGCATCACCCTGCCGCTGCCCGAGCACGCCCTGCTCGCCGGGGACGCGGTGCTGGCGGGGGAGCCCGGCAGCGGGGTCTGACCACCCACAAGATCCCCGGCCGGCCACCGCCGCCGGCCGCGCGGGGTCGCCGCGACCCGTTCCGGCGCGCATGATGGAGCCTTCCGACGCATCGACGCGGGAGGCCGGTCATGGACGCTGCCGAGGCGCTCGCCCTGCTCATGTCCCCAGCGGGGCGGGTCGACCCCTATCCCACCTACGAGCGGCTGCGCGCGCACGGGCCGGTGGTCCAGGCCGGGCCGGTCTTCTTCGTGGTGACCGGTTACGCCGAGGCCGACGAGATCCTCCGCGACCCCCGGTTCGGGGTGATGGACGACGCGCTGCGTGACCAGTTCCTGCCCGGCTGGCGGGACAGCCCGGCCGTCGCGTCGATCTCCCGCTCCATGCTGCGTACCAATCCGCCCGACCACAGCCGGATGCGCCGCCTGGCGGCCGGCGCCTTCAGCCCGCGCCGGATCGCCGGCATGCGGGACGTGGTGCGGGCCCAGGCCGAGGAGCTGGTCGACGGGATGCTCGCCCGCGCCCGGTCCGGCGAGCCGGTCGACTTCATGGCCGAGTTCGCGTACCCGCTGCCGGTCGGGGTGATCTGCGCCCTGCTCGGGGTGCCGGCGGCCGACCGGCCGCTCTTCCGGCGCTGGGCGGCCGACCTCACCGGCGTGCTGGAGCCGGAGATCACCCAGGCGGAGCTGGCGGTGGCCGACCGGGGCGCGACCGAGCTGCGCGACTACTTCGCCGCGCTGGTCGCCGACCGCCGCCGCGCGCCCGCCGACGACCTGACCACCGCGCTGGTCCAGGTGCACGACGCCGACGGCGACCGGCTCTCCGGCGACGAGCTGCTGGCCAACCTGGTGGTGCTCCTGGTCGCCGGCTTCGAGACCACCACCAACCTGCTCGGCAACGGCCTGGTCGTGCTGCTGGACCACCCGCGCGCCGCGGCCACCCTGGCCGAGCACCCGGAGTTCGCCCCGGGGTACGTCGACGAGCTGCTCCGCCTCGACTCGCCGGTGCAGCTGACCACCCGGGTCAGCGGCGCGCCGGTGAGCTGCGGCGGGGTGGACGTGCCGGCGGGCAGCTGGGCGCTGCTGCTGCTCGGCGCCGGCAACCGGGACCCGCGCCGGTACCCGGAGCCGGAGCGGTTCGACCCGTGGCGCCCGCAGGTGCACCCGCTCTCCTTCGGCGCCGGGCCGCACTACTGCCTCGGCGCCGGCCTGGCCCGGCTGGAGGCGCAGGTCGCCTTTCCGCTGCTGCTGCGCAGGCTGCCCGGGTTGGCCCTGGCCGGGCGACCGCGGCGGCGGACCCGGCTCACCCTGCGCGGGTACGAGAGCCTCCCGGTGACGATCAACACCCGGTCCGCGGCCGCGCATCGCGGTACGCCGGCCGGGACGGCCCCCGGCACTCCGTAGACTGGTACGGCAGCAGACCGCCCAGCCGAAGGAGCCACACCGAGTGACCGTCCAGCCCATCCGTCTGTTCGGGGATCCGGTGCTGCGCACGCCGGCCGATCCGGTCGTCGATTTCGACGTCGAGCTGCGTAGGCTCATCGCCGACCTCACCGACACGATGCGCGAGCAGAGCGGCGCCGGCCTGGCCGCCCCGCAGCTCGGCGTGGGGCTGCGGGTGTTCACCTTCGACGTGGACGACGTCCTCGGCCACCTCGTCAACCCGGTGCTCGAGTTCCCCGACGAGGAGGAACAGGACGGCCCGGAGGGCTGCCTCTCCATCCCCGGGCTCTACTTCGACACCAAGCGTCGACAGAACGTGATCGCCAAGGGCTTCAACGGCTACGGCGACCCGCTGCAGATCGTCGGCACCGGCCTGATGTCCCGGTGCGTGCAGCACGAGACCGACCACCTCGACGGGGTGCTCTTCGTCGACCGGCTGGACCAGGCCGGGCGCAAGGAGGCCATGAAGGCGATCCGCCAGGCCGAGTGGTACGACCCGGCCGCCCCGCCCACGGTCAAGCTCAACCCGCACGCCGCGGGCAGTCCCTTCGGTCTGGGTCGGTGATCCGGTGCGCCTGATCTTCGCCGGTACGCCGGCCGTCGCCGTCCCCGCCCTGGCCGCCGTGCACGCCTCCGGGCACGAGTTGCTGGCCGTCGTCACCCGGCCCGACGCCCCCGCCGGGCGCGGTCGCGGCCTGGTCCGCTCGCCCGTCGGCGCCTGGGCCGACGAGCACGGCATCGAGGTGCTCACCCCGGCGAAGCCGCGCGAGCCGGAGTTCCTCGACCGGCTGCGCGAGCTCGCCCCCGACTGCGTCCCCGTGGTGGCGTACGGCGCGCTGGTCCCGCCGGTCGCGCTGGAGATCCCCCGGCACGGCTGGGTGAACCTGCACTTCTCGCTGCTGCCCGCCTGGCGTGGCGCGGCCCCCGTGCAGCACGCCGTGCTGCACGGCGACGAGCTGACCGGCGCCAGCGTCTTCCAGCTGGAGCAGGGGCTGGACACCGGCCCGGTCTACGGCACGCTGACCGACGAGGTCCGGCCCACCGACACCTCCGGCGACCTGCTGGAGCGGCTGGCCCACTCCGGCGCCGGCCTGCTGGTGGCCGTCCTCGACGCGATCGAGGCCGGCACCGCGCGCGCCGAGCCGCAGCCCGCCGACGGGGTGTCGCTGGCCCCCAAGCTGACCGTGGAAGACGCCCGGGTCCGCTGGGCCGACCCGGTCTTCGCGGTGGACCGGCGGATCCGCGCCTGCACCCCGGCGCCGGGTCCCTGGACGACCTTCCGGGGCGAGCGGGTGAAGCTCGGCCCGGTCACTCCGGTGGCGAACGGGCCCGACCTCAAGCCGGGGGAGCTGCTGGTCGAGCGCTCCCGGGTGCTCGCCGGCACGGCGACCCTCCCGGTGCAGCTGGGCGAGGTCCGGGCGGCCGGCAAGAAGGCCATGCCGGCGGCCGACTGGGCGCGCGGCGTCCGGGTCGGCGCCGGGGAGGAACTCGCGTGACGGGCCCGACGGAACGGCCCGAGCGACGCTCCGACGACCAGCGCCCCACCGGCGGCGAGCGGCGCCCCGACCAGCGGTCCGAGCGTCCGTACGGCGGTCCGCGCGGGGACCGGCCCGACCGGCCGACGCGCGGCGGCGACCGCGGTGGATTCGACCGGCGCGGCTCCCGCCCGGTACGACCCGCCGTCGACCTGCCCCGGCACGCGGCGTACCAGGCGGTGGCGGCGGTGCACCGCGACGACGCGTACGCCAACCTGGTGCTCCCGCTGATCCTGCGCGAGGAGGGGCTGCACGGCCGGGACGCCGCCTTCGCCACCGAGCTCACCTACGGCTCACTGCGGCACACCGGCACCCTCGACGCGATCCTCACCGACGCGGCCGGGCGGGACGTGGAGCGCATCGACCCGCCGGTCCGCGACGCGCTGCGGCTCGGGGCGTACCAGCTGCTGCACACCCGGGTGCCGGCGCACGCGGCGGTCTCCTCGACCGTGGACCTGGTCCGCTCGGTCGCGCCCGGGGCGACCGGTTTCGCCAACGCGGTGCTGCGCGAGGTGGCCAGCCGGGACTCCGACGCCTGGGTGGCGAAGCTCGCCCCGTCGATGGAGAGCGACCCGATCGGGCACCTGGCCCTGGCGTACAGCCACCCGCGGTGGATCGTGCGGGCGTTCGCCGACGCGCTCGGCGGCGACCTGGGCGAGACGACCCGGCTGCTGATCGAGGACAACGAGCGGCCACCGGTGCACCTGTGCGCCCGGCCGGGGCTGGCCGACCCGGTCGAGCTGGCCGACGAGGTCGGCGGCGCGCCCGGCGCCTTCTCCCCGTACGCCGTCTATCTCGGCGGCGGCGCGCCCGGTGACCTGCCGGCGCTGGCCGACGGCCGGGCCCACGTGCAGGACGAGGGCTCGCAGCTGGTGGCGAACGCGCTGGCGGTCGCGCCGCTGGACGGGCCGGACGCACGCTGGCTCGACCTGTGCGCCGGCCCGGGCGGCAAGTCCGCCCTGCTCGGCGCGCTCGCCGCGCAGCGCGGGGCCCGGGTGACCGCCGTGGAGGTCTCCGAGCACCGGGCCCGGCTGGTCGAGCAGACCACCCGGGGTCTGCCGGTGTCCGTGCTGCACACCGACGGCCGCACGGTCGGCGCCGACCCGCAGCTGCCGGAGCAGCACTTCGACCGGGTGCTGGTGGACGCCCCGTGCACCGGGCTGGGTTCGCTGCGCCGCCGGCCGGAGTCGCGCTGGCGGCGTCAGCCGTCGGATCTGCCGCCGCTGACCCGGTTGCAGCGGGAGCTGCTCGCCGCCGCGCTGCGCGCGGCCCGGCCGGGCGGCCTGGTCGCCTACGTGACCTGTTCCCCGCACACCGTGGAGACGCACGTGACGGTGACCGAGGCGGCCCGGCGGGCCGAGGTGCCGGCGGACTTCGTCGACGCCCGTACCCTGCTGCCCGCCGGCATGCCGGGGCTGGGTGACGGTCCGACGGTGCAGCTCTGGCCGCACCGGCACGGCACGGACGCGATGTTCCTCGCGGTGCTGCGCCGCGGCTGACCGCGCGGGGCGCGCGGGGCCTGTCGGTCAGCGGACCGGCAGGCCCCGCGCGCCGACGCCCTTGAGCGAGCGGGTCAGGGTGCGGTCACTGAGCCACAGGAAGCACTGCACGCCGCGGTTGCCGCTGCGCCACTCCCGCTCGAAGGGGTGGTAGAAGATCGACCCCGCGCGGAACCGCACGTCACCGTCGTTGGGCACCCCGGTGTACCGGGCGATCACCCCGAGGCATCCCTTGTGGACCGCGCCGCTGTCCCGGGTGAACGCCGCGTAGCCGACGTTCGGCGCCTGCCACACCCCGGCGAACTCGGCGTGGTGCCGGGCGTTGCACGAAACGGCGACCATCGCCTGGACGTCGTCGCGCACGACGGTCGGGTTGAAGCAGCCCAGCTTGAGGGCGCCGGCGCCGGCCAGGGCGCCCCGGAGGCTACCGGTGCGCGGGTTGGCGCCCGGGTCGTCGAGGCTTCTGATCTCCGTGACGTCGCAGCGGAACCAGCGCGCCCCACCGGTCCAGGCCGGCGGGGACGGGAAGATCACCGCGAGGCCCAGCCGACCGGAACGCCAGTCGGCGCCGACGGCCCGGCGCACCTCCCGGTCGCACTCGGCGCGGGCGGCGAGGCCACCCGGGGAGCCGGCGGCCGGGGGAGTGGCGGGCCGGGCGGCGGCACCGGTGAGGACCCCGACGTGCAGGGTCTCGGCGCGGTGCGGCGCGGCGCAGTCGACCGGGTTCCAGCCGCTGAGGTAGCCGATGTCCTGCACGCCGAGGTGGCAGGCGCCACTGGTGGGGCGGAAACCCTTCGGCGCGGCCAGCGCCGGCCAGTCGTCGGCGATGTCCCGGTCCACCCCGGCCGGCGCGGCGCAACCGGTCAGCGCCAGGGCCGCCAGTGCGCTCACGGCGACCGCCGTCCACCACCGCCGCATCGCACCGACCCTCCGCCGTCGTGGCCGCGGCGCCCGCCCCGGTCACCGGGGGGCGCCACGGTGCGGCAGCATACGGCACCACGGCTCAGATCGCGGGTAGTCCCTTCGGGCCGGCGCCGCGCATCGAGCGGGTCAGCTTCCGGTCGTCGCTCCACAGGAAGCAGCGGATGCCCCGGTCGCCCTCGTCCCACTCCCGCTGCGACGGCGGATAGAAGATCGACCCCGCCCGGTACGGCAGGTCGCTGTTGTTGGGCACCGCGGCGAAGCTGGCGATCAACGCCATGCACCGCCGGTGCACCTGCTGATTGGCCCGGCCGAACTGCGCCCAGGTCATGTCCCGTTCGAAGTAGACGCCGACGAACTCGGCGCGGTGCGGCTCGGTGCAGAGCACCGGGGCCATGTAGTTGAGGTTGTTGCCGATCAGCTTCGGGTCGAAGCAGCGGTGGGTGAGCGGGTTGTCGCCGATCATCGCGCCGCGCAGGCTGCCGGCCCGGTTCACCGGCCGGGTGTTGTCGATGCTGTCGGTCTCGCTGAGGTCGCAGCGGAACCAGCGGGCGCCGCCGTTCCACGCGGGCGCGGTGGGCAGGGCGATGTTCATGGTCAGCCGGGCGGAGTGCCAGTCGCCGCCGAGCACCTCGCGGGCCCGCTGGTCGCACTCGGCCCGCGCGGGGCGCAGCGCGGCGGAGCCGGGCTCGGGCCGGGCGCCGGAGACCACCGCGCCGGTGAAGGTGCCGACGTGGATCGCCTCGGCCAGATGGCTGCGCGCGCAGCTCACCGTCTCGTAGGTGCTCGCCTGCACGATGGCGGTGATCCGGGGCAGGCAGGCGTCGGTGGCCGGTACGAAGAGCTGCGGCACGGGCAGCGCCGGCCAGTCGTCGAACAGGTCACCGTCGGCCCGGTGCTGCTGCACGCAGCCGCTCATCACCGCCGTCGCCGTGCCGGCCAGCGCCAGCGCCACGAGCCACCGTCGCATCGTCCGCCCTTCCCGGGAGCTGAAGCCGGTCGCCGCGACCCGTGCGGCGTTGCCCCGCCGCCGGGCGTGCAGCATTGTGACCGTCCCTGATGGAGTCTTGCCGCGTTTCGGTCGATCGGCCACTCGCTGATGGCCTTTCGTCCGGTTTCCTGTTCCGTGGGGCCCAATTCTGCACCACCGGTCACACCCGGGTCACGGCGCGTTCCCGGGGGAGCCGCGCTGTCCCGGGCGGCTGGCCGCGTTCGTACACTGGCCCGGTGACCGTACCGCCGCCGATCGTCGCGCCCAGCATCCTCGCCGCCGATTTCGCCCGCCTCGCCGACGAGGTCCGTGCCGTGGAGAACGCCGCGGACTGGCTGCACGTCGACGTGATGGACAACCACTTCGTGCCCAACCTGACCATCGGCCTGCCGGTGGTGCAGAGCCTGCGGGCCGCCACCCAGATCCCCTTCGACGTGCACCTCATGATCACCGATCCGCGGCGCTGGGCCCCCGGCTACGCCGACGCGGGCGCCTACAACGTCACCTTCCACGCCGAGGCCTGCGACGATCCGGTGGCGCTGGCCAAGGACCTCCGCTCGGCCGGCGCGAAGGCCGGGCTGGCCATCGACCGGGACACCCCGATCGAGCCGTACCTGGAGCTGCTGCCGAGCTTCGACACCCTGCTGATCATGACGATCAAGGCCGGCTTCGGCGGGCAGCGGTTCATCCCGCAGATGCTCGACAAGGTGAGCGCCGCCCGCCGGCACGTCGACGCCGGGCACCTGGAGCTGCGCATCGAGGTGGACGGCGGGATCGCCGCCGACACCATCGAGCAGGCCGCCGCCGCCGGTGCGGACGCCTTCGTCGCCGGCACCGCCGTCTACGGGGCGGCCGACCCGGCCGAGGCGGTCCGCCGCCTGCGCGGCCTCGCGGAGCGCGCGTCCGCCGGGGCCTGAGATGGATCCGGAGGGCGACCGCCCCGATGTCATCCTGGTCGTCGACGACGACGAGGACATCGCGCGGTTCGTCGAGTTCAACCTGCGGTTGCACGGCTTCGAGGTGATCCACGCCTCCGACGGCCAGGAGGCGCTCGAGGTGATCGAGCGGGAGCGGCCGGACCTTGCCGTGGTCGACCTGATGATGCCGCGGATCGACGGTCTGGAGCTGACCCGGCGGCTGCGCGCCGACCCGATGACCTCCGCCCTGCCGGTGATCATGCTGACCGCCAAGGGGATGACCGTCGACAAGGTGCACGGCCTCAGCGCCGGCGCGGACGACTACCTGGTCAAGCCCTTCGACACCGCCGAGTTGATCGCCCGGGTCAGCTCCACGCTGCGCCGCAACAAGGAGTTCCGGGAGGTCTCCCCGCTGACCGGGCTGCCCGGCAACAGCCGGATCCGCCGGGAGATCAGCGACCGGGTCCGCAGCGGCGTCGACTACGCCGTCGGCTACATCGACATCGACCGGTTCAAGAGCGTCAACGACCGGTACGGCTTCGTCCGGGGCGACGAGTTCATCTCCGCGCTGGCCCGCAGCCTGCACCGGGCGGTGGTCTCGATCGGGTTGCCGCCGGCCTTCCTCGGCCACGTCGGCGGGGACGACTTCGTGATCGTCTGCACCCCCGAGCAGATCCGCCCGCTCACCTCCCGCGCGGTGGTCGACTTCGAGAAGTCCGCCGACACCCTCTACGACCCCACCGACCGGGAGCGCGGCTTCGTCGAGCTCAAGGACCGCCGGGGCAACATCCGCCGGGCCGCCCTGGTCACGCTCTCCATCGGGGTCTCGCTCTCCGACGCCAAGAAGCGCTTCACCGACCCGCTCGTCGCCATCGCCGTCGCCTCGGAGATGAAGACGGTGGCCAAGAGCCAACCCGGGTCGTACGTCGCGGTGGACCGGCGGCGCGCCGACGGGGTGTGAAGTAGGGGTGTGAGGTACCTCGCCGGGGTGGCGTACACCCCCGCCTGACGTGTAAGACTTCGCATGTACCCACCACGCGCTGGCGGGGCTCGGTGAAATTCCGAACCGGCGGTGATCCACGGTCCGACCGTGGTAAGCCCGCGACCCGGACGGCTTGTGCCGCCCGGTGGACCTGGTGAAAATCCGGGGCCGACGGTTGGGAGCGGGAGGTTTCCGCACCCAGAAAGTCCGGATGGGAGACAGCGCGCGGGGACGGGGCGGGCCCGCGTGGGTCGCTGTGATCCAGCCACGCGTGGGCTCCCCGGGGGCCGGCTCTGCCGTTCCCGGATTCCGCCGCCGCCTGCCCGCGGCTCCTCCCGTACCGCCCGCGCGCGGACCGGCGAGTGAGAGGGCAGGAGCATGGCCGGCGTCTCCGTCGAAGAGGCGATGCGTCGTGCCGTCGTGCTCGCCGCCCGTGGCCTGGGCACCACCAGCCCCAACCCGGTCGTCGGCTGCGTGCTGCTCGACGCCGACGGCACGATCGTCGGGGAGGGTTTCCACGCGTACGCGGGCGGACCGCACGCCGAGATCGTCGCGCTCGCCCAGGCCGGGGAGCGCGCCCGGGGCGGCACCGCGGTCGTCACCCTGGAACCCTGCGACCACACCGGCCGCACCGGCCCCTGCAGCCTCGCCCTGATCCAGGCCGGCGTCGCCCGGGTGGTGATCGCCGTGCCGGACCCCAACCCGGTCGCCTCCGGCGGCGCCGCCACGCTGCGGGCCGCGGGCGTCCAGGTCGAGCTCGGGGTACGCCGGCCCGAGGCCGAGGCCGGCAACATCGCCTGGCTGACCTCGATGCGGCGGGGCTGGCCGTACGTGATCTGGAAGTACGCCGCCACCCTCGACGGCCGCTCCGCGGCGGCCGACGGCACCAGCATGTGGATCACCTCGGAGGCGGCCCGGATCGACGTGCATGCGCTGCGCGGCACCGTCGACGCGGTGATCGCCGGGGTGGGCACCGTGCTGGCCGACGACCCCCGGCTGACCGCCCGGAACCTGCGGGACGGCTCGCTGGCCATCCGCCAGCCGCTGCGGGTGGTGGTGGACAGCGCGGGGCGTACCCCGGCCGCGGCGCGGGTCCGCGACGGCGCCGCCCGGACGTGGATCGCCACCGCCGCGGAGGTCGGCGCCGGCCCGGACGGTCGGGTCGACCTGCCCGCGCTCCTCGCCGAGCTGCACCACCGGGGCGTGCGGGCGGCGCTGCTGGAGGGCGGCCCGCGGCTCGCCGGCGCGTTCCTCGCCGCCGGCCTGGTCGACAAGGTCGTCGGGTACGTCGCGCCGAAGCTGCTCGGCGCCGGCCCGACCGCGCTGGCCGACGCCGGCGTGACGACCATCGCCGACGCCATCGATCTGGACATCACCGACGTTACGCAGGTCGGTCCCGACCTGCGGATCACCGCGCTGCCCCGGAAGAGGGAGGCCTGACATGTTCACCGGCATCGTCGAGGAGCTGGGCGAGGTCGTCCGGATCGCCGACACCGGGGGTGACTCCGCGCTGGTCGCGATCCGCGGCCCGCTGGTCACCTCCGACGCCCGGCACGGCGACTCCATCGCGGTCAACGGGGTCTGCCTGACCGTGGTCGACGTCGACGGGGGTGTCTTCACCGCCGACGTGATGGGGGAGACGCTGCGCCGCTCCGCGCTGGGCGTGCTGCGCCCCGGCGACCAGGTCAACCTGGAGCGGGCCGCCGCACTGAACAGCCGCCTCGGCGGCCACCTGGTGCAGGGGCACGTCGACGGGGTGGGCGAGGTCGTCGCCCGGGAGCCCGCCGAGCAGTGGGAGACGGTCCGGTTCCGGCTCCCCGCCGCCCTGTCCCGGTACGTGGTGGAGAAGGGCTCGATCACCATCGACGGCGTCTCGCTGACCGTCGCCGCGGTCGGCGACGACTGGTTCACCGTCGGGCTGATCCCCACCACCCTGAAGCTCACCACGCTCGGCGCGAAGGGGGCCGGCGACCCGGTCAACCTGGAGGTCGACGTGCTGGCGAAGTACGTGGAGCGGCTGCTCGGCGACCGGCTGGCCGGCGGCGGGGCCGTACCGGGTGGTGAGCGCTGATGGGCCCGCTCGGGTGGCTGCTCGACGCCCAGGTCCAGGTCGCCGGTTCGCCGGTGCTGGTCCGGGAGATCGTCGGCAACGTCTTCGGCCTGGCCTCCGCGCTGTTCGGCCTGCGCCGGCTGGTCTGGGCCTGGCCGGTCGGGATGATCGGCAACGCGCTGCTGTTCACCGTCTTCCTCGGCGGGGCCTTCGCCACCCCGCAGGCGCACGACCTGTACGGCCAGGCCGGCCGGCAGGTGTTCTTCTTCGCGGTCAGCGTCTACGGCTGGTGGCGCTGGTCGCGCAACCGCCGGGCCGGAGCCGGTGACGAGGCCGCGGTGACGCCCCGCTGGGCCACCGGCCGGGAGCGGCTCGGACTGCTGCTGGCCGCCGCCGTCGGCACCGCCGCCGGGTACCCGGCGCTGGCCGCGCTCGGCTCCTGGGGTCCGCTGCCCGACGCCTGGATCCTCACCGGCAGCCTGCTCGCCACCTACGGGATGGCCCGGGGCTGGGTCGAGTTCTGGCTGATCTGGATCGCCGTCGACGCGGTCGGCGTGCCGCTGCTGCTGCGCGGCGGCTTCTACCCGTCGGCGGCCATGTACCTGGTCTACGGCGCGTTCTGCGTCTGGGGTTTCGTCGCCTGGTGGCGGACCTCGCGGGCCGCCACCCGCACGGCGTCCCGGCCGATTCCGCCCACCTACTCGGAGGTCGTCGCATGAGCGAGCGAATCATCAGGTTCAGCGCGGTGGTGCCGGCATGAGCGCGTTCGCCAGCATCGAGCAGGCGGTGGCCGACATCGCCGCCGGCCGGCCCGTCGTCGTGGTCGACGACGAGGGCCGGGAGAACGAGGGCGACCTGATCCTCGCGGCCGAGCTGGCCACGCCGGAGCTGCTCGCGTTCATGGTCCGCTGGACGTCCGGGTACGTCTGCGTCGCGCTGACCGAGTCGGAGTGCGACCGGCTGGACCTGCCGCCGATGCACCACACCAACCAGGACCGCCGGGGCACCGCCTACACGGTGACGGTGGACGCCCGGGAGGGGATCAGCACCGGCATCTCGGCGGCCGACCGGGCGCACACCATCCGGCTGCTCGCCGATCCCGGCACCGACCCGACCGACCTGTCCCGCCCCGGGCACGTGGTGCCGCTGCGGGCCCGGGAGGGCGGCGTGCTGCGCCGCCCCGGGCACACCGAGGCGAGCGTCGACCTGACCCGGCTGGCCGGGCTGCGCCCCGCCGGCGTGCTCTGCGAGCTGGTCAACGACGACGGCACCATGATGCGGGTGCCGGACCTGGAGAAGTTCTGCGCCGAGCATGCGCTGACCCTGATCACCATCGCCGACCTGGTGGCGTACCGGCGGCGGCACGAGAAGCAGGTCGAGCAGGTCGCCGACGCCCGGATGCCCACCCCGTACGGGGTGTTCCGGGCGCTGGGCTACCGCGCCGAGCACGACCCGGCCGAGCACGTGGCGATGGTCTTCGGGGAGATCGGCGACGGGCGGGACGTGCTGGTCCGGGTGCACTCCGAGTGCCTCACCGGGGACGTCTTCGGCTCGCTGCGCTGCGACTGCGGGCCCCAGTTGCAGGCCTCCCTGGCCCGGGTCGCCCGGGAGGGGCGGGGCGTGGTGCTCTACGTGCGCGGGCACGAGGGGCGCGGCATCGGGCTGCTGCACAAGCTCCAGGCGTACCAGCTCCAGGACCAGGGACGCGACACCGTGGACGCCAACCTCGACCTGGGGCTGCCGGCCGACGCCCGGGACTACGGCACCGGCGCGCAGATCCTCTACGACCTGGGCGTGCGCTCGATGCGGCTGCTGACCAACAACCCGGCCAAGCGGGCCGGGCTGGAGGGGTACGGCCTGACCATCACCGGCCGGGAGGGGCTGCCCATCCGGCCGCACCCGGAGAACGTGCGTTACCTGCGGACCAAGCGGGACCGGATGGGTCACCTGCTGGACGAGCTGGACGAGGTGACCGAGGCCCCGATGGGCCACCCGGTCCCCGGCGACGAGATCGGAGCGTAAGACATGGCGGGTTTCGGTGAACCGGGGGTGAGCACGGTGGACGCCGCCGGGCTGACCGTCGGGGTGGTGGCCGCGCGCTGGCACGGCGACCTGACCGACCACATGCTGGACCGGGCCGTGACCGCGGCCGAGGCGTGCGGGGCCCGCGCGGTCGTCGCCCGGGTGGCGGGCTCGGTGGAGCTGCCGGTGGTGGCCCAGGCCCTCGCCCGCCGCTGCGACGTGGTGGTGGCCCTCGGCGTGGTGGTCCGCGGCTCGACGGCGCACTTCGACTACGTCTGCCGGTCGGTGACCGACGGCCTGACCCGGGTGGCCCTGGACGAGGGGAAGCCGGTGGCGCACGGGGTGCTCACCGTGGAGACCATCGAGCAGGCCCGCGACCGGGCCGGGCTGCCCGGCTCCGCCGAGGACAAGGGCTGGGCGGCGACCGTCGCGGCGCTCGACGCGGCGCTGGCGATCCGGGGGGTGGCCGCGGCCTCCGGCCAGCGGGTCGGCTTCGGCGGCTGAGCACCCGCCGGTCGGTGTCCCGATCGACTCGACTGCGCCGAGGTGGCGGTCTCCGGACGTCCCGGAGACCGCCACCTCCGCGTTCCGGAGCGGATCTGGCGGGCGGTCACGCCATCGGCCGTCATGGTTGACTGGCCCGCTGGTGCTGGAGGAACCCGTCCCACCCGCGCCCTGGCCGCTGCCGGACGGCGTGGGGAAGATGACGCGCCCGGACCCGGAGCGCGCGGTGCCCGGCGGTGACTGGAAGAATCCGGTCCCGTGAAGACGTTCGAGGAGTTGTTCGCCGAGTTGCAGGCCAAGGCCGCCGCCGGCACCCCGGGCTCGGGCACGGTCGCCGCCCTGGAGAAGGGCGTGCACTTCATCGGCAAGAAGGTCGTCGAGGAGGCGGCCGAGTCGTGGATGGCCGCCGAGCACGAGGGGCCGGAGCGGACCGCCGAGGAGATCTCCCAGCTGCTCTACCAGGTCCAGGTGCTGATGCTCGCCAGCGGTCTCGAGCTCAAGGACGTCTACCGACATCTGTGAGTGCGCCCCGTCGTTGATCAGAATCGATCGAAGGAGCACTCCGTCATGCTGCGTGTCGCCGTACCGAACAAGGGCGCCCTGGCCGAGAAGGCCGCCGAGATGCTGCGCGAGGCGGGCTACCGCCAGCGCACCGACCCGAAGGACCTGGTCTGCCGGGACGAACCGAACGACGTCGAGTTCTTCTACCTGCGCCCGAAGGACATCGCCACCTACGTCGGCTCGGGTGACCTCGACGTCGGGATCACCGGCCGGGACCTGCTGATCGACTCCGGTTCGCCGGCCGAGGAGGTGGTGGACCTGGCCTTCGGTCGGGCCACCTTCCGCTTCGCCGCCCGCCCGGAGGACGTGCACTCCGTGCAGGAGCTGGGCGGGCACCGGATCGCCACCGCGTACCCCGGGCTGGTCGAGCGGTACCTCGGCGAGCTGGGCGTCAAGGCCGACGTGATCCGGCTGGACGGAGCGGTGGAGAACGCGATCCGACTCGGCGTCGCCGACGTGGTCGCCGACGTGGTGGAGACCGGGGCGACCCTGCGCCAGGCCGGCCTGGTGGTCTTCGGCGACCCGCTGCTGCGCTCGTCGGCGGTGCTGGTCCGCCGGGTCGGCGCGCCGGTGCACCCGCAGTCGGAGCAGCTGCTGCGTCGCCTGCACGGCGTCCTGGTGGCCCGCCGGTACGTGATGCTCGCCTACGACGTGCCGGCCGGCCTGCTCGACCGGGCCAGCTCGCTGACCCCGGGCATCGAGTCGCCGACGGTCTCCCCGCTGCACCGGGAGGGCTGGGTGGCGGTCCAGGCCATGGTGCTCCGCGACGACGTGCACCGGATCATGGACGAGCTCTACGAGCTGGGCGCCCGCGCCATCCTGGTCACCAACATCCACGCCTGCCGGCTCTGACCTCGGGGGTCCGCGCCGCCGCGTGGCGTGTGGCGGCGTCCGGCCGGGCGAGGGCGGGTGGCAGACTGGTGGGGTGAGTGATACCGAGCTGATCCGCCTCAAGCCCCGTCGCATCCGGGTGGTCTGCTGGGCCTCGGCGGCCGCGCTGCTGGTCGTCTTCACCCTGGTGGCGACGTCGCTGACCGGGGCGACCGGCGAGGGGTACGGCAGCTTCCAGCGCGGCGACCAGTTCGCGATGGTCGGTCTGGGCGTCCTCGGCGCGCTGGGCATCCTGCTCTTCACCCGTCCGCGGGTCGAGGCGGACGCCCGCGGCGTGCGGGTGCGCAACGTGATCGGCTCGTACGACCTGCCCTGGGAGGTCGTCCGCGGGGTGCGCTTCGACCGGGGCGCCCCCTGGGCCAGCCTGGAGCTGCACGACGACGACCTGCTGCCGATGGTCGCCCTCCAGGCCGCCGACAAGGAGAGCGCGGTGGAGGGCGTCCGGGCGCTGCGCCGGCTGCACCAGGCCCACCTGGCCGGCCTCGCCGGCGGCCGCCCCGTCGGCTGAGCGCCGCCGGGGCCGGTGAGCGCCCGGCACACCCACGTTGACCTGCGGGCCCGGTTTGGGTGCCGACGGGGCGAGGGTGTACTGTTGCCGCGTCGACCAGACCGCCCCCGTTCCGACGTGTGGGCAGTCCTGAAGCGGAGCGCCTGCTCCCACCCGAGTCGCCCCAGACGGTGGCCGGGTCCCGGTCACCGGTTCCGGGCACGTCCCGGGCCCGGATGCGCGATCATATGATCGTGCCGACCGGTCGAGCGGGCCCTGGCATGTGCCGGGGCCTTCTGCTTTCCGGGTCGGCTCCCGCCTGGGAGCCCGTGGAGTCGGCACCGTAGGAGACTCGACTCGAGGAGGCCCCATCAGCGTCGAACCACGCGTGAACGAGCAGATCCGGGCACGTGAGGTCCGACTGGTCGGCCCTGAGGGTGAGCAGGTGGGCATCGTCCCGCTGGAGCGCGCCCTGCAGCTGGCCGCGGACGTCGACCTGGACCTGGTCGAGGTTGCGCCGATGGCGCGCCCGCCGGTGTGCAAGCTCATGGACTTCGGCAAGTTCAAGTACGAGAGCGCACTCAAGGCGCGCGAAGCGCGGCGTAACCAGCAGCAGACCGTCATCAAGGAGATGAAGCTCCGGCCGAAGATCGACCCGCACGACTACGAGACCAAGAAGGGTCACGTGGTGCGGTTCCTCAAGGCCGGCGACAAGGTCAAGGTGACGATCATGTTCCGCGGTCGCGAGCAGAGCCGCCCGGAGCTGGGTTACCGGCTCCTGCGCCGGCTCGAGTCGGAGATCACGGATCTGGGATACGTCGAGGCCGCTCCGAAGCAGGACGGCCGAAACATGATCATGGTGCTCGCCCCGCACCGGGCCGTGAAGGCCTCCGCGGTTGCCGCCACGGCGTCCCGCGGTGGACCTCGGGAACGGGCCGCGGAGGAGTCCGGTGCTCCGGAGGCCGGCGAGACCCCGGAGGCCGGCGAGACCGCAGCAGCCGGTGAGACCGGCCCGACCGCTGACACCAGCGGCCAGTAACAGGGAGAAGACGTTCCACATGCCGAAGATGAAGAGCCACACGGGTATGGGCAAGCGGGTCAAGGTGACCGGCAAGGGCAAGATCGTTGCCCAGCAGGCCGGCCTCCGCCACAACCTGGAGAAGAAGCCCTCCACCCAGACCCGCCGGCTGACCGGCACGGTCGTGCTGGCCAAGGCTGACGTCAAGCGCATCAAGAAGCTGCTCGGCCGCTGACGCGCGCCACCTGAACCGAAGAAGGAGTTGAGATGGCACGCGTCAAGCGGGCTGTGAACGCCCAGAAGAAGCGTCGTACCCTGCTGGAGACCGCGAGTGGTTACCGCGGTCAGCGCTCCCGGCTGTACCGCAAGGCCAAGGAGCAGGTGCTGCACTCGATGCAGTACGCCTACCGGGACCGTCGCGACCGCAAGGGCGACTTCCGGCAGCTCTGGATCCAGCGCATCAACGCTGGCGCCCGGGCCAACGGCATGACCTACAACCGGCTGATCCAGGGCCTGCGCCTGGCCGGCATCGAGGTCGACCGCAAGATCCTGGCCGACATGGCCGTCAACGACGCCGCGGCCTTCGCCGCGATCGTCGAGCTGGCCCGGGCCGCCGTGGCGGCCGAGGGCACCGGTGGCGCCGCGGCCCAGGCCGCCTGATCCACCCACAGCAGATCGAGGCGTCTCCCATGCAGTCAGCATCGCGCGGGAGGCGCCTCGAGGCTGTCTCCGGCCCGTTCACCCCGCGTACCCCCCGGATCGTCGCCGCCCGCCGGCTGCAGCGCCGCCGGGACCGCGACGCCGCGGGCCGGTTCCTGGCCGAAGGGCCGCAGGCGGTCCGCGAGGCCCTGGCCCGGGCCGGCACGGTCACCGAACTCTTCGGTACGCCGGCCGCCCTCGACCGGTACCCCGACCTCGCGGCGCAGGCCGCCCACGCCGACGTGCCGGTCTCCGAGGTGACCGACGAGGCCCTGGCGGCGCTCGCCGAGACCGTCGCCCCGCAGGGCCTGGTCGCCGTCTGCCAGCACCTCGACGTGCCGCTGGAGACCGCCCTGGCCCGCGGCCCGCGGCTGGTCGCGGTCCTCGCCGAGATCCGCGACCCGGGCAACGCCGGCACGGTGCTGCGTACCGCCGACGCGGCCGGCGCGGGCGCCGTGGTCTTCGCCGGTGACGCGGTCGACCCGTACAACGGCAAGTGTGTGCGGGCGTCGGCCGGCAGCCTGTTCCACGTCGACGTGGTCCGCGCCCCCGACCCCCTCGAGGTGGTCGCCGCGCTGCGGGCCGCCGGGCTCACCGTGCTCGCCACGACCGGGTACGGCGACAGCGACCTCGACGACGTCATCGACTACGGGCGGCTCGCCGCCCCCACCGCGTGGATCTTCGGCTCCGAGGCGCACGGGCTGCCCGAGGAGCTGACCGCCGCCGCGGACGCCCGGGTCCGGGTGCCGCTGCACGGGCGCGCCGAGAGCCTGAACCTGGCTGCGGCCGCCGCCGTCTGCCTGTACGCTTCAGCGAGAGCGCTGCGCTGACCTCGTCAGCCGCACACGCAACACAGGGGAGTCGTCCGATGATGAACGCGCCACGGCGTTCGTTTAGCCAGCCCGCCGGTGTCGGCGGGCGGCGGGCCTGACCCTTCCTCCTGCGCGTAACTCCCACCGGCGGGCTGCGGCACAGCCGCGCGTCCGTAGACTCGCCTAGCCGCCCGGAAGGGCCGGCGCCGCCGTGAGGGAGTGCCCGTACGCCATGAGCTACCGCAACGATCCGTACGACCCGAAGCAGGTCGCCCTGCTGGACCCGGCCGCCCTGGCCGAGGCCGTCGCCGCCGCCGAGCAGGCGTTCGCCGGGGCCGCTGACCCCGACGCGCTGACCGCGCTGCGCCCCGCGCACCTCGGTGACCGGGCGCCGGTGTCGCTGGCCCGCCGGGAGATCGGCGCGCTGCCGCCGGCCGCGAAGTCCGACGCCGGCAAGCGGGTCAACGAGGCCCGCCGGGCGATCGAGTCCGGGTACGCCGCCCGCGCCGAGGTGCTGGAGCGGGAGCAGGCCGCCCGGGTGCTGGTCGAGGAGCGGGTCGACGTGACCCTGCCCTACGACCGCCACCCGCGTGGCGCCCGCCACCCGCTCAACCTGCTGATGGAGCAGATCAGCGACCTCTTCGTCGGGATGGGCTACGAGGTGGCCGAGGGTCCCGAGGTCGAGCTGGAGTGGACCAACTTCGACGCGCTGAACATCCCCCCGGACCACCCGGCGCGCGGCCTGATGGACACCTTCCACATTGCCCCGCCGCCCGGCGCCGACAGCTCCGGTCTGGTGCTGCGTACGCACACCTCCACGGTGCAGACCCGTACGATGCTGACCCGCAAGCCGCCGATCTACGTGATCGTGCCGGGGCGGGTCTACCGCACCGACGAGGTCGACGCCACCCACAGCCCGGTGTTCCACCAGGCCGAGGGGCTGGTGGTGGACAAGGGCATCACGATGGCGCACCTGCGCGGCACCCTGGACCACTTCGCCCGGGCGATGTTCGGCGAGGGCGCGAAGACCCGCTGGCGGCCGCACTACTTCCCGTTCACCGAGCCGTCGGCGGAGTTCGACGTCTGGTTCCCGGAGCACCGGGACGGTCCGCAGTGGGTCGAGTGGGGCGGCTGCGGCATGGTCAACCCGCGGGTGCTGCGCGCCTGCGGCATCGACCCGGAGGTCTACTCGGGCTTCGCGTTCGGCATGGGCATCGACCGGACGCTGATGGTCCGGCACGGGGTGAGCGACATCCGGGACCTCTTCGAGGGCGACGTCCGGTTCACCCGGGCGCTGGGCACCGGGACGGCGTAGGCGATGCGGGTACGTACAACGGAGACGGTGGTCTGAGTCATGCGAGTTTCTGTCAGTTGGCTGCGGGAGTACGTCGACCTCCCCGCCGACCTGCCCGCCGAGGATCTGGAGCAGGCGCTGGTCGACCTCGGCATCGAGGTCGAGTCCATCGTGGACCTGCGCGCCACGGTCACCGGCCCGCTGGTGGTCGGCGAGGTCCGTGAGATCGAGGAGCTGACCGGGTTCAAGAAGCCGATCCGGTACTGCCGGGTCGACGTCGGCGCCGCCAACGGCACCGGTGAGCTGCAGGAGATCGTCTGCGGGGCGCGCAACTTCGCCCAGGGCGACCGGGTCGTGGTGATCCTCCCCGGCGGCGTGCTGCCGGGGGGCTTCGCCATCGGCGCCCGGAAGACGTACGGGCACACCTCCGCCGGCATGATCTGCTCGGCGAAGGAGCTGGGGCTCGGCGACGACCACTCCGGCATCATCGTGCTGCCCGAGGACACCCCGGCCAGGCCGGGCGACGACGCGCGGCCCGTCGTCGGGCTCGACGACGTCGTGCTCGAGCTGGAGATCACCCCCGACCGGGGGTACGCGCTGAGCGTGCGCGGCATCGCCCGGGAGCTGGGGCACGCCCTCGGTGTGCCGTTCCGCGACCCGGCCCTGGCGCCGGCGCCCGGCGGGACCGCCGAGCCGGCGTACCCGGTGCAGGTGCGCGACACGGTCGGCTGCGACCGGTTCGCCGCCCGGATGGTGCGCGGGATCGACCCGACCGCGCAGACGCCGGGCTGGATGCAGCAGCGGCTCACCGTGGCCGGCATCCGCAGCATCTCGCTGCCGGTCGACATCACCAACTACGTGATGCTCGAACTGGGCCAGCCGATGCACGCCTTCGACGCCGACCGGATCACCGGGCCGCTGGTGGTCCGTCGGGCCGAGCCGGGGGAGAAGCTGACCACCCTGGACGGGGTGGCCCGTACCCTCGCCACCGAGGACATGGTGATCTGCGACGACACCGGGCCGATCTCGCTGGCCGCGGTGATGGGCGGTGAGACCAGCGAGGTGGTCGGCGGCACCACGAACGTGCTCTTCGAGGCCGCGCACTGGGATCCGGCGATGGTGGGGCGCACCGCCCGCCGGCACAAGCTGTTCAGTGAGGCGGCGAAGCGCTGGGAGCGCGGAGTCGACCCGGCGCTGCCGCTGGTGTCGCTGGAGCGGGCGGTACGGCTGCTCACCGCGCACGGTGGCGGCGCGGTCGGTGCGGAGATCCTCGACCTCGACCACGTCCGGCCGATGTCGCCGGTGATCCTCCCGGCGGACCTGCCGTCGCGGCGGATCGGGGTCAGCTACTCCGCCGAGCGGGTGGTCGCCCTGCTGGAGCAGGTTGGGTGCACCGTCGTGCGGGGCGCCGACCGGCTGGGCGAGGACCCGGGCGAGGTGGGTGTGGCGGCGGGCGCCGGTGACGTGCTCACCGTGACCCCGCCGACCTGGCGGCCCGACCTCACCGACCCGGCCGACCTGGTCGAGGAGGTGGTCCGTCTCGACGGGTACGACCGGATCCCGTCGGTGCTGCCGACCGCGCCGGCCGGGCGCGGCCTGACCGCCGAGCAGCGTCGCCACCGGGCGGTCGCCCGTTCGCTGGCCGAGCGCGGCTACGTCGAGGTGCTGGCGCACCCGTTCGCGGCGACGGAGCTGGCCGACCAGCTCGGCCTGCCCGCCGACGACCCGCGCCGCCCGGCGGTGCGGCTGGCCAACCCGCTCTCCGAGGAGGAGCCGGTGCTGCGGACCACGCTGCTCGGCCCGCTGCTCGGCATCCTCAAGCGCAACCTGGGCCGGGGCCAGCGCGACCTGGCGCTCTACGAGATCGGCGCGGTGTTCCACCCGCGTCCCGGCGTCGGCAGCCCGCCCGCGATGGGCGTGGACCGCCGACCGACGGACGCCGAGTTCGCCGCCGCCGACGCGGTGGTGCCCCACCAGCCCCGGCACGTCGCCGTGGTGCTGGCCGGGGACATCGAGCCCGCCGGTTGGTGGGGCGCGGGCCGGGCGGCCGGCTGGGCGGACGCGGTGGAGGCCGGGCGCGCGGTGCTGGCCGCCGCCGACATCCCGGAGTCGCTGATCGAGGTGCGGGCCGCCGAGCACGCCCCCTGGCACCCCGGTCGCTGCGCCGCGCTGCTGGTCGACGGCACCGTCGTCGGCCACGCCGGCGAGCTGCACCCGGCCGTGGTGGCGACGCTGGAGCTGCCGAAGCGGACCAGCGCCATGGAGCTGGACCTGGAAGCGCTGCCGCCTGCGCCGGTGAGGCCCGCGCCGACCATCTCCGGCTTCCCGCCGGCGCTGATCGACGTGGCCCTGGTGCTGGACGAGTCGGTGCCGGCGGCCGAGGTGCGCAACGCCCTGGTCGACGGGGCCGGCGAGCTGCTCGAGGGGGTCCGGCTCTTCGACGTGTACGCCTCGCCGCAGCTCGGCGCGGGCCGCCGGTCGCTGGCGTACAAGCTCACCTTCCGGGCCCCGGACCGGACGCTGACCGTGGAGGAGGCGGTGGCCGCCCGCGACGCGGCGGTCGCCGTCGCCGCGGAACGCTTCGGCGCCACCCTGCGCGGCGCCTGACCGGCGCGGAAGGGCCCCCTCCTGCCACCTCGTGGGCAGGAAGGGGCCCTTCCGCGCGCGGTGCCCGGGATCGGCCGGGGCACGCCCCGCGTCGGCTCGATCCCGGGATCGTGAGCGGGCCGGCACCGTCCGTCACAGCATCGGCCGAATGGGCAACGGCCACGACGCTTTCGGCTACCCACCGGTCACCTGGGAGCGGTTAACCTGCTTGGATTCCGGCTATCGCCGGGATCACACCCCCCGCCACCCCCACGGGAGTCCAGTCATGTCCGAGCAAACGGGGCCGCCGCCGCTCTCCGTCGACGTCTGCATCGTCGGCGGCTGCGGTCGGGTCGGTCTGCCGCTGGGCATCGCGTTCGCCTCCCGCGGCCTCTCCGTCGTGCTGTACGACATCAACGCCGACGCCGTCGCGACGGTGAACGCCGGCACGCTGCCCTTCGCCGAGCCCGGCGCGGCGGAGGCGCTGGCCGAGGCGGTCGCCACCGGCCGGCTCCGGGCCACCACCGACCCGGTCGCGGTGGGCGGCGCCGAGCACCTGGTCGTGGTGGTCGGCACCCCGGTCGACGAGCACCTCAACCCGGACCTGGGCGCGGTGCCCCGGGCCCTGGACCGCTGTGCCGCGCACCTGCGCGACGGGCAGCTGGTGGTGCTGCGCAGCACCGTCTACCCCGGGGTGACCGCGCTGACCGAGAAGCTGCTCGCCGGCAAGGGCATCCGCGCCGACGTGGCGTTCTGCCCGGAGCGGATCGCCGAGGGTCGGGCGATGACCGAACTGTTCACGCTGCCCCAGATCGTCGCCGCCCGGACGCCGGGCGCGCTGGCCCGGGCGGAGAAGCTGTTCCGGCACCTGACCGACGAGATCGTCCCCCTCGAACCGGAGGAGGCCGAGCTGGCGAAGTTGTTCACCAACACCTGGCGGTACATCAAGTTCGCCACCGCCAACCAGTTCTGGATGATGGCCAATGACTTCGGGCTGGACTTCGCCCGGATCCGGCACGCGGTCGCGCACGAGTACCCGCGCGCGGCCGACCTGCCGATGCCGGGCTTCGCCGCCGGGCCGTGCCTGTTCAAGGACACCATGCAGCTGGCCGCGTTCAACCGGAACAACTTCGTGCTCGGCCACTCGGCGATGCTGATCAACGAGGGCCTGCCGCTCTACCTGGTGTCCCGCCTGGAGGACCGGTTCGACCTGTCCGAGCTGACCGTGGGCATCCTCGGGATGGCCTTCAAGGGCGGTTCGGACGATCCGCGGGAGAGCCTGGCGTACAAGCTGCGCAAGATCCTGGCGTTGAAGACCCGGGAGACGCTCTGCACCGACCCGTACGTGGTCGACGACCGGCTGCTCGGCCTGGACGAGGTGCTGGGCCGGGCCGACCTGCTGGTGATCGCGGCCCCGCACGAGCAGTACGCCCGGCTGGACACGGACAAACCGGTGATCGACATGTGGGGCCTGACCGGGACGGGGGTGCGGGTATGAGGCCACGGGTTTCGGTGATCGTGCCGGTCTACAACGAGGGCGAGGCGATCCTGCGCTGCCTGGAGCGGGTGCTGCGCGAGATGCTGCTCCCGGCCGAGGTGCTGATCGTGCACGACATGCCGGAGGACACCACCGTCCCGTACGTCGAGCAGATCGCCCGTACCGACTCCCGGGTGCGCGCGGTGCTCAACACGTACGGCCGGGGTCCGGCGAACGCGATCCGGTTCGGCATCGACGCCGCGCTGGCCCCGGTCGTGGTGGTCACCATGGCCGACGGCTGCGACGACCCGCGCCAGATCGACGAGCTGGCCCGACTGGTGGACCGGGGGGTGGTGGTCGCCGCCGCGTCCCGCTACATGCCGGGCGGCCAGCAGGTCGGCGGCCCCCGGTTGAAGCGGATGATGTCCCGCTGGGCGGGGCGCAGCCTCTACACCCTGGCCCGGGTCGGCACCCGGGACGCCACCAACAGCTTCAAGGCGTACGACACGGGGTTCGTCCGCGAGGTGGGCATCGAGTCGCGGACCGGCTTCGAGATCGGGCTGGAACTGACCGCCAAGGCCACCCGGCTGCGGCTGCCGGTCGCCGAGATCCCCACCATCTGGTTGGACCGGCCGCTGGGCGAGTCCCACTTCGACCTGGGCCGCTTCCTCCCCGGCTACCTGCGGTGGTACTTCTTCGCCTACGGTCGACGGCTGAGCCGGGAGAAACTGGCCGCCCGCGCGACCGCGGCGGCGGTGCCGGCGCCGCGCCCGGCGCGGGACAGCACCGAGTACGAGAAGACCGCATAGGAGCGCACGTGGCGAAGGTCCTGGTAACGGGTTCGGCCGGTTTCATCGGCGGCTACCTGGTCGAGGAGTTGCTGGGTCGGGGCCACGAGGTGGTCGGGATCGACAACTTCTCGAAGTACGGTCCGGTCACCCACAGCTACGACGACCACCCGAAGTTCCACTTCGTGGAGGGCGACGCCCGGGACGTCGACCTGCTCACCGAGCTGCTGGACGGCTGCGACCACCTGGTGGCCGGCGCGGCGATGATCGGCGGCATCTCCTACTTCCACGCCTACGCCTACGACCTGCTCGCCACCAACGAGCGGATCATGGCGGCCACCTGCGACGCGGCCATCCGGGCGCACCGCGAGGGTTCGCTGTCGAAGGTCACCTACCTCTCCTCGTCGATGGTGTTCGAGTCGACCGAGCACTGGCCGAGCCGGGAGGGCGACGAGCGGCGCATCCCGCCGCCGCTGTCGTCGTACGGCTTCCAGAAGCTGGCCGTGGAGTACTACGCCCGGGCCGCCTGGGAGCAGTACCGGCTGCCGTACACGATCGTGCGGCCGTTCAACTGCGTGGGCGTGGGCGAGGGGCGGGCGCTGGGCCAGGCCGAGGTGCTCTCCGGCAACGTCAAGCTGGCGATGTCGCACGTGGTGCCCGACCTGGTGCAGAAGATCGTCAAGGGGCAGGACCCGCTGCACATCCTCGGCGAGGGCCACCAGGTGCGGCACTACACCTACGGCGGGGACCTGGCCCGGGGCATCGCCACCGCGGTGGAGCACCCGGCCGCCGTCAACGACGACTTCAACCTCTCCACCGCCGAGTCGACCAGCGTGCTGGAGCTGGCCGAGCTGATCTGGCGCAAGATCAAGGGCCCGGAGGTGCCGTTCCGGCACGTCTCCGACGACCCCTTCGAGTACGACGTGCAGAAGCGGGTGCCGGACGTGACCAAGGCCCGGGAGGTGCTCGGCTTCACCGCCACCACCCCGCTCGACGTGATGCTCGACGAGGTGATCCCGTGGGTGACCCGGGCGGTCGAGGAGGGCCGGCTCTGACACCGGCGCCGCGCCCCGGGCGGTGGCAGCCACCCGGGGCGCGGCGGTCTCAGCCGGTGAAGGGCAGGTCCACCCGGGCGGCGTCGCCGACGGCCAGGCTGGTCGGGGTGGCGCCGATGGCGTTCCACACCTCGATCGTCACGGTGCCGCCGGCCAGGTCGCCGAGCGCGCCGCTGGCCGAGCGGATGCCCTGCGTCTGCCGGTAGTGCTCCCCACCGGGCACCGGGTCGGTGGCGAAGTACGCGTACGTCTCCACCCGGTCGACGGTGCCGTCCCCGGTGAGGTCGTACGACACCCGGGCCTGGACCCCGTCGCCCACCGCCGTCCCGGCGTCGACGGTGAGGTCGAAGGCGGTGGCCCCGCCGGTGTACCGGCCGGTGAGGCCTCGGGCGGTGAAGGATCGGGCGTTCACCGGGCTGCCGTCGTGGTTGCCGTTCGCCGCTGCGAGGGTGAGCGCGCCGGCCGGGCCGGCGGTCCCGGTGAGGGTCCCGTCGGCAGACAGGTACCGGGTCGGGTCCAGCGGCTGGTCACCCGGCGTGCCGGTGGGCGTGGGGCTGACGGTGGCAGTCGGCGTGGGGCTGGGCGGCGGGGTGCCGCCGACGCCGAACGGGCTCAGCTCGATGCCGGCGGCGCGCGGGTCGCCGTCGTGCACCAGGGACTCCTGGGCCTGTACGTCGTCGAAGGCGAAGCCGTACGCCCGGCCGTCGCGCATGGCGGCGTGGATGATCCGCGAGTAGTGGTTGGTCAGCTCGCCCCGGTAGAAGTCGGCCGGCCCGCCGCCGGGCTGGGTGTCGATGGTGCCGAGGGTGCCGCGGTGCAGCGCCGCGCAGAGCGTCCGGGCGATCGGCCCGACGACCAGGTCGTTCGGTGCGGCGAGCGTCCCGTCGCAGTCCCACACGTCGGCGCTGGACGGGCGGGTGAAGCTGGCCACCTGCCGGCCGGAGCCGTCGGTGAAGGTCATCGTGGCGCCGGTGGTCCGCCCGAGGTAGCGCACGTCGGGCCGGTCGGCGAAGGGCACCACGGTCAGCGTCCGGGTGGCGTACGCCTGCCAGGCCTGTGCGATGTACGGGTCCAGGTAGCCGGCGTCGAGGAGGCCGGCGTCGGCGGCCTTGCCGGGGGAGAGGACCCGCAGCACCGTCCCGTCGGCACGGGTCTGGACCGCGCCGCCCCAGCCGGGCTGCGCGCGGACGGCGTCGATCACCCGGGGTCGCCCGCCGTCGACGAGTTCGCCGGTGCGGCGGGTGGCGCCGTCCGCGCCGGTCACGCTCACCGCGTGCGGGACGGCGAACATGTCGACCTGGGAGCTGTTGAGCCAGAGGCCGGCGTCGGTGTAGGTGAACTCGGACCAGTCGAAGAGGATGTCCCGGTTGGGGTCGCCGGCCGCCCAGGGCGCGGGTTGGACGAGCCCGTCCGGGGTGAGGGCGAAGCGGAGCTTGTCGCCGAGGGAGAAGTAGACCCGGCCGGAGAGGTTGCGGGGGATCCGCAGCGTGCTGCTGCCGCCCTCGGCCGGTCCGGGGATCGCCACGTCGGGGGCGGGGGTGGGCGGCAGGCCGCCGGCCGGCCAGGGGGTGAAGGTCCCGGCGGCGTCGACGTACCCGAGCCGCCCGGTGCCGAGGTCGACCCCGAGCACGTAGAGGTGGACGGCCTCCGGCCGCCCGGTGTGGTTGGTGACGGTGAGCGGCAGCGGGGACGGGCCGACGGCCCGGGCGAGGGTCGCCGCGGTGCCGACGGAGGTGACGGTCGCCAGGACGAGCGCCACGAGGGCGCGGGTCCATCGCGTTCGGGTGCGCAACGCGGAACTCCTTCTCGCCCGGGCGCGGGCGGGGGATCGGGCCGGCGTGCCGCGCGGGCGGTGGTGGCGGGTGGCCGGGAAGCTGGTCGGAATGCGCCGACGAGGGCGGAATGCCGCCCGTGAGAGCGCTCTCTCAGCATGGGTGACGCATGCGTCGCTGTCAATCGACCGTGAGGCGGTGGCCCGGATCACCGTGACATGTCCATGCAGTGAGACGCATGAACTTGCAGAGGCGGGCCGTCCCGACTACCCTTTGCTGCATAGTCATGCGGAGGTGAGTATGGGCATCCGAGTCGCGGTCGCGGGAGCCAGCGGGTACGCCGGCGGCGAACTGCTGCGCCTGATCGCCGGGCACCCCGAGTTCGACCTCGTCGCGGCCACCGGGCACGCCCAGGCCGGCCAGCCCGTCGCCGCCGTACACCCGCAGCTCGCCGGCCTCGACCTGGTGCTCGGGGCGACCAGCCCCGCGGTCCTGGCCGACGCGGACCTGGTCTTCCTGGCGCTGCCGCACGGCCAGTCGGCGGCGCTCGCCGCCGACCTGCCCGAGACGGTGAAGGTGGTCGACCTCGGCGCCGACCACCGGCTGCACGACGCTGACGCCTGGGCCCGCTACTACGGCGGCCCGCACGCCGAAGCCTGGACCTACGGCCTGCCCGAGCTGCCCGGCCAGCGGGCCGCGATCGCCGCCGCCACCCGGGTCGCCAGCACCGGTTGCTACGCCGTCGCCACCACCCTCGCGCTCGCCCCGCTGATCGCCGCCGACGCGGTCTTCCCCGCCGACGTGGTGGTGGTCGCCGCCTCCGGCACCTCCGGCGCCGGCCGGGCCGCCAAGCCCCACCTGCTCGGCAGCGAGGTGATGGGCGACCTGTCCCCGTACAAGGTCGGCGCCCACCAGCACGTGCCCGAGATCAAGCAGGCCACCGGGGCGACCAGCCTCTCCTTCACCCCGGTGCTGGCCCCCATGCCGCGCGGCATCCTCGCCACCGTCACCGCGGTCCCCACCGGCGACGCCGACCCGCGCGACGTGTTGCAGCGGGCGTACGCGGACGAGCCCTTCGTGCACGTGCTGCCCGAGGGGGCGTGGCCGCACACCACCGCCACCGCCGGCGCGAACACCTGCCACCTGCAGGCATGCGTCGACCTCGACTCCGGCCGGGTCATCGTGGTCAGCGCGATCGACAACCTCGGCAAGGGCGCCGCCGGCCAGGCCGTACAGAACGCCAACCTCATGCTCGGCCTCCCCGAGACCACCGGCCTGTCGACCTTCGGAGTCGCGCCATGACAGTGACCAGCCCCAGAGGGTTCCGGGCGGCCGGCGTCGCCGCCGGACTGAAGAGCAGCGGCGCCGCCGACATCGCCCTCGTCGTCAACGACGGCCCCGACGCCGGGGTCGCCGGCGTCTTCACCGCCAACCGGGTCAAGGCAGCGCCGGTGCTCTGGACCCAGCAGGTCGTCCGCGGCGGCGTGGTCCGCGCCGTGGTGCTCAACTCCGGCGGCGCCAACGCCTGCACCGGCCCCGCCGGCTTCCAGGACACCCACGCCACCGCCGAGCACACCGCCGCCGCCCTCACCGCCAGCAGCCCCCGGCGGATGCTCGGCGCCGGCGAGGTCGCGGTCTGCTCCACCGGCCTGATCGGTGAGCGGCTGCCGATGCCGAAGCTGCTGCCCGGCGTCCGCACCGCCATCCGCGGCCTGGCCCGCGACGGCGGCACGGCGGCGGCCGAGGCGATCATGACCACCGACACCCGGCCCAAGACCACCGTCGTGCGGGGCAGCGGCTGGACCGTCGGCGGGATGGCCAAGGGCGCCGGCATGCTCGCCCCGGCCATGGCCACCATGCTCTGCGTGCTCACCACCGACGCGGTCGCCGGGGGCGAGGCGCTCGACGCGGCGCTGCGCGCCGCCACCCGGGTCACCTTCGACCGGATCGACTCCGACGGCTGCATGTCCACCAACGACACGGTGCTCCTACTGGCCAGCGGCGCCTCCGGCGTCGAGCCCACCGAGGCCGAGCTGACCGCCACCGTCACCGCCGCCTGCCACGACCTGGCCCAGCAGCTCATCGCCGACGCCGAGGGCGCCACCAAGCAGATCGCCGTCGACGTGGTCGGCGCGGCCGACGAGGACGACGCGGTCGAGGTCGGCCGCGCGATCGCCCGGAACAACCTGGTCAAGACCGCGCTCTTCGGCAACGACCCGAACTGGGGCCGGATCCTCGCCGCCGTCGGCACCACCACCGCCGCCTTCGAGCCGGACGGGGTGGACGTCGCCGTCAACGGGGTCTGGGTGTGCCGCTCCGGTGCCGCCGCCGAGGACCGCTCCAAGGTCGACCTGTCCGGGCGGGACGTGACGATCCGGATCGACCTGCACGCCGGCGTCGCCGCGGCGACGATCTGGACCAACGACCTGTCGCACGCGTACGTCCACGAGAACTCGGCGTATTCGACGTGAGCGCGAGGAACGCAGCGCAGCGGAGTCCCGCAGTCGCGAACGAAAGGCGGGCTCGGGCATGAGCCTCTCCGCGGACCTCACCCGGGCCCAGGTCAAGGCCGAGACGCTGATCGAGGCGCTGCCCTGGCTGGCCCGCTTCTCCGGCGCCACCGTGGTGGTCAAGTACGGCGGCAACGCCATGGTCGACCCCGCGCTCCAGCGCGCCTTCGCCGCCGACATGGTCTTCCTGCGGTACGCCGGCCTGAAGCCGGTCGTCGTGCACGGCGGCGGGCCGCAGATCTCGGCCATGCTCGGCCGGCTCGGCATCGCCAGCGAGTTCAAGGGCGGCCTGCGGGTCACCACGCCCGAGGCGATGGACGTGGTCCGGATGGTGCTCGTCGGGCAGGTGGGCCGGGAACTGGTCGGGCTGATCAACGCGTACGGCCCGTTCGCCGTCGGTCTCTCCGGCGAGGACGCCGGCCTCTTCACCGCCGTGCGCCGCCCCGCGTACGTCGACGGGCTCCCCGTCGACGTCGGGCAGGTCGGCGACGTGGAGTCGGTGAACGTCTCCGCCGTCGCGGACCTCATCGCGGCCGGCCGGATCCCGGTGATCTCCACCGTCGCGCCGGACGCCGACGGGGTGCTGCACAACCTCAACGCCGACACCGCCGCGGCCGCGCTCGCCGTCGCCCTGGACGCCCGCAAGCTGGTCGTCCTCACCGACGTGCCCGGCCTCTACGCCGACTGGCCGGACACCACCAGCCTGGTCAGCGAGATCAGCACCGACGACCTGGCCAAGCTGCTGCCGTCCCTGGAGTCGGGCATGGTGCCGAAGATGGAGGCCTGCCTGCGGGCGGTGCGGCAGGGAGTGCCCGCCGCGCACGTCGTCGACGGCCGGGTCGCCCACTCCACGCTGCTGGAAGTGTTCACCTCGGAAGGATTCGGCACGATGGTCGTGAGCGCGGAATGAGCACGCTGGTCGAGCGCTGGGGCGCGGCCCTGATGGACAACTACGGCACCCCGCCGCTGGCGCTGGTCTCCGGCTCCGGCGCCGTCGTGGTCGACGAGGCCGGCCGGGAGTACGTCGATCTGCTCGGCGGCATCGCGGTCAACGCCCTCGGGCACGCCCACCCGGCCGTGGTCGCCGCCGTCTCCCGGCAGGTCGCCACCCTCGGGCACGTCTCCAACCTCTTCGTCGCCGAGCCGCCGGTGGCCCTCGCCGAGCTGCTGCTGGCCCTGGCGGGCCGGCCCGGCCGGGTCTTCTTCGCCAACTCCGGCGCCGAGGCCAACGAGGCTGCGTTCAAGCTGTCCCGGCTCACCGGGCGTACCCACGTCGTCGCCACCGAGGGCGGCTTCCACGGCCGGACCATGGGCGCCCTCGCGCTCACCGGCCAACCGAGCAAGACCGACCCGTTCCGCCCGCTGCCGGGCGACGTCACGCACGTGCCGTACGGCGACGTCGACGCGCTGGCCGCCGTGGTGACCGACGCGACCGCGATGGTGATCCTGGAGCCGATCCAGGGTGAGAACGGCGTCGTCGTCCCGCCCGCCGGCTACCTGGCCGAGGCGCGGCGGATCACCGCCCGGCACGGCGCGCTGCTCGTCCTCGACGAGGTGCAGACCGGCGTCGGCCGCACCGGGCACTGGTTCGCCCACCAGGCCGAGGGTGTCGAGCCGGACGTGGTGACGCTGGCCAAGGGGCTCGGCGGTGGGCTGCCGATCGGGGCCTGCCTCGCCTTCGGCCGGGCCGCCGAACTGCTCGCCCCCGGGTCGCACGGCACCACCTTCGGCGGCAACCCGGTCAGCTGTGCCGCCGCCCTCGCCGTGGTCGCCACCATCGCCAGCGAAGGGCTGCTCGACCACGTCAAGCGGGTCGGCGAGCGGCTGCGCCGGGGCGTCGAGGCGCTCGGCCACCCGCTGGTCGCCGAGGTGCGCGGCGCCGGTCTGCTGCTCGGCATCGTGCTCACCGCGCCGGTCTCCGGCCCGGTCAGCACCGCCCTGCGCGAGGCGGGCTTCCTGGTCAACCCGGTACAGCCCGGCGTGGTCCGGCTCGCCCCGCCGCTGATCCTCACCGCCGCCCAGGTCGACGCCTTCCTCACCGCCCTTCCGGCGGCCCTCGACGCGGCGGCCCCGGCGTCGTCCACCACCAGCGCGGCCGGCCCCGCGGCCGGGCCCGCCACCGCCAGCCCGCTCAGCACGGAGGTCGACGCATGATCCGGCACTTCCTGCGCGACGACGACCTGACCCCCGCCGAGCAGTCCACCGTGCTGGACCTGGCGGCCCGGATGAAGGCCGACCGGTTCGCGTTCCAGCCCCTCGCCGGGCCGCGCTCGGTCGCGGTGCTCTTCGACAAGCAGAGCCTGCGCACCCGGATCTCCTTCGACGCCGGCATCGCCGAGCTCGGCGGCCACCCCCTGGTGGTGGACACCCAGGTCACCCACTTCGGCCGGGGCGAGACCCTCGCCGACGCCGGCCGGGTGCTCTCCCGCTACGTCGCCGCCATCGTGCTGCGCACCCACGGCGACGACCGGATCGCCGACGTCGCCCAGGGCGCGACGGTGCCGGTGGTCAACGCGCTCACCGACACCTACCACCCCTGCCAGCTCCTCGCCGACCTGCTGACCGTCCGTGAGCACTGCGGCGACACGCGGGGCCGGGTCCTGGCGTACGTCGGCGACGCGGCGAACAACATGGCCCACTCGTACCTGCTGGCCGGGGCGACCGCCGGGATGCACGTCCGGATCGCCGGCCCCGCCGGCTTCCAGCCCGATCCGCAGATCGTGGCGCGGGCCGAGAAGATCGCCGCCGGCACCGGCGGATCGGTCCGGGCGCTCACCGACCCGGTCGAGGCGGTCCGCGACGCCGACGTGGTCGCCACCGACACCTGGACGTCGATGGGGCAGGAGGACGACGGCCTCGACCGGCTCACCCCCTTCCTGCCGTACCAGGTGAACGACGCGCTGCTCAGCCACGCCGGACCGGAGGTGATCGTGCTGCACTGCCTGCCCGCCCACCGGGGCGAGGAGATCACCGACGAGGTGCTCGACGGGCCGCGGAGCGCGGTCTTCGACCAGGCGGAGAATCGCCTGCACGCCCAGAAGGCGCTGCTGACGTATCTCCTGGAGGCTTCCGGGAGCGCGAGGAGTGAGCTTGCGAGCCCCGCAGTCGCGACCAAGGGAGTGCGAGCATGACCGCCCCGCTGACCCGCGCCGCCCGGCACGGCCGCATCGTCGAGCTGATCCGCGACAAGGCGATCCACTCGCAGGCCGAACTGGCCGACCTGCTCGCCGGCGACGGCATCCAGGTCACCCAGGCCACCCTCTCCCGCGACCTCAAGGAGCTGGGCGCGGTCACCGCGCGCGGCGGCGACGGGCGCGGCGTCTACCTGATCCCCGAGGATGGCCAGCGCCCGCTGCGCGACGCCGAGGCCGCCCCGGCCCGGCTCGTCCGGCTGCTGCGCGAACTGCTCAACGGGGTCGACTCCAGCGGCAACATCGCCGTACTGCGCACCCCGCCGGGCGCAGCCCACTACCTGGCCAGCGCGTTGGACCGAGCGGGCCTGCCCGAGATCGTCGGCACCATCGCCGGCGACGACACCATCCTCGTCGTGGCCCGCGAGGCCACCGGCGGGGCCGCGCTCGGCGACAAGCTCGCCGGGTGGGCCCACCGGGAAGAACACGTTGAAGGGAGCACCACACCATGACCGAGCGGGTCGTCCTTGCCTACTCCGGAGGTCTCGACACCTCCGTGGCCATTCCGTACCTCGCCGACCAGACCGGCGCCGAGGTCATCGCGGTCGCGGTGGACGTCGGCCAGGGCGGCGAGGATCTCGACGCCATCCGGCAGCGCGCCCTGGACTGCGGCGCCGTCGAGTCCGAGGTGGTCGACGCGCGCGACGAGTTCGCCGCCGACTACTGCCTGCCGGCGATGCGGGCCAACGCGCTCTACATGGACCGCTACCCGCTGGTCTCCGCGCTGTCCCGGCCGCTGATCGTCAAGCACCTGGTCGCCGCGGCCCGCAAGCACGGCGGCACCATCGTGTCGCACGGCTGCACCGGCAAGGGCAACGACCAGGTCCGCTTCGAGGTCGGCCTGAACGCGCTCGCCCCCGACCTGAAGATCATCGCCCCGGCCCGGGACTTCGCCTGGACCCGGGACAAGGCCATCGCCTTCGCCGAGGAGAAGGGCCTGCCGATCGACGTGTCGGCCAAGTCGCCGTACTCGATCGACCAGAACCTCTGGGGCCGCGCCGTGGAGACCGGCTTCCTCGAGGACATCTGGAACGGCCCGATCGAGGACCTCTACTCGTACACGTCCGACCCGGCCGAGCCGCGCGACGCCGACGAGGTCGTGATCACCTTCGACGCCGGCAACCCGGTCGCCATCGACGGCGAGACCGTCACCCCGTACCAGGCGATCCTGGAGCTCAACCGGCGCGCCGGCGCCCAGGGCGTCGGCCGGCTCGACATGGTCGAGGACCGGCTGGTCGGCATCAAGAGCCGCGAGGTGTACGAGGCCCCCGGCGCGATCGCGCTGATCGCCGCCCACCAGGAGCTGGAGGCGGTCACCGTCGAGCGGGACCTGGCCCGGTTCAAGCGCGGCGTCGACCAGCGCTGGGGCGAGCTGGTCTACGACGGCCTCTGGTTCTCGCCGCTGAAGAACTCCCTGGACGCGTTCATCGACGACGCCCAGCGGCACGTCTCCGGCGAGGTGCGGCTCACCCTGCACGGCGGCCGGGCCACCGTCACCGGCCGGCGCTCCGAGGCCAGCCTCTACGACTTCGGCATGGCCACCTACGACACCGGCGACACCTTCGACCAGTCCCTCGCCAAGGGCTTCGTGCAGCTCTGGGGCCTGCCGAGCAAGATGGCCGCCGCCCGGGACGCCCGGCTGGGTGGCTCCTGACCGTGGGGACCAGAATGGGCGGGGTGGACGACAAGAGCCTGACCGAAAACAGCGCCGCCACCAACCGGACGAGCCTGTGGGGCGGCCGGTTCGCCGGCGGCCCCGCCGAGGCCCTCGCGCGGCTGTCGGTGAGCGTCCAGTTCGATTGGCGCCTCGCCCCGTACGACCTCGCCGGCTCCCGGGCGCACGCCCGGGTGCTGGCCGGCGCCGGGCTGCTCGACCCGGACGAGCTGGGCCGGATCCTCGCCGCGCTGGACGACCTGGAGGCGGCCTGCGCCTCCGGGCAGTTCCGCCCCACCATCGACGACGAGGACGTGCACACCGCGCTGGAGCGTGGCCTGCTGGAGCGGTTGGGCAGCCTCGGCGGCAAGCTGCGCGCCGGCCGGTCCCGCAACGACCAGGTCGCCACCGACCTGCGGCTCTACCTGCGTGACCACGCCCGGGGGGTGGCCGGCCGGCTGGTCGAGCTGGCCGAGGCCCTGGTCGAGCAGGCCGAGCGGCACGTGGACACGGCCGCGCCCGGAATGACCCACCTCCAGCACGCCCAGCCGGTCACCTTCGGGCACTGGCTGCTCGCCCACGTGCAGCCGTTGCTGCGGGACCTGGAGCGGTTGCGCGACTGGGATCACCGGACGGCGATCAGCCCGCTCGGCGCGGGCGCGCTGGCCGGCTCGGGCCTGCCGCTGGACCCGGTGGCGGTCGCCAAGGAGCTGGGTTTCCGCACGTCCTTCGCCAACTCGATGGACGCGGTCGCCGACCGGGACTTCGTCGCCGAGTTCCTCTTCGTCACCGCGCTGGTCGGCGTGCACCTGTCCCGCCTCGGCGAGGAGGTGGTGCTCTGGACCTCGCACGAGTTCGGCTGGGTGGAGCTGGACGACGCCTTCGCCACCGGATCGTCGATCATGCCGCAGAAGAAGAACGCGGACATCGCCGAGCTGGCCCGGGGCAAGTCAGGCCGGCTGGTCGGCGGGCTGATGACCGTGCTCACCATGCTCAAGGGCCTGCCCATGACGTACGACCGGGACATGCAGGAGGACAAGGAGCCGGCCTTCGACGCGGTCGACACCCTGGAGCTGCTGCTGCCGGCGCTCGCCGGGATGATCTCCACGATGACGGTCCGGGTCGACCGGCTGGTCGCCGCAGCGCCGGTGGGCTTCTCGCTGGCCACCGAGGTGGCCGACTGGCTGGTCCGCCGCGGCGTGCCGTTCCGCGACGCGCACGAGATCACCGGCAAACTGGTGGCGCTCTGCGTGGCCCGGGAGTGCGCCCTGGACGAGGTCTCCGACGCCGACCTGGCCACGGTCAGCGAACACCTCGACCCGTCGGTGCGCGACGTGCTCTCGGTGCGCTCGGCGCTCGCCGCGCGGACCACGCCCGGCTCCACCGGGCCCGGCCCGGTCACCGACCAGCTCGCCGCCGCAGCGGACAAGCTGGCCGGCTGGCGGGAGTGGGCGGCCGAGCAGGTCGTACCCCGCTGAGGTCGTCGGGGTCGGCGCGGCGTGGGCCGCGCCGACCCTCAGGCCGTCGGCCGCTCCCGCTTCGGCAGCTTCGCCACCACCGCCTCGTACGAGGCGTCGGCCGCCTCGGTCAGCTCGTCGTCGGGGATGTCGCCGTCGAGCCGCAGGCTGTTCCAGCCCGACCGCCCGATGTACGGCGACGCCTTCGCGTCCGCCGGGAACCGGTGCAGCCACTCGTCGGCCACCTCCCGGCTGGGCCCGCACTTCACGCCGAGTCGTGCCTCGCCGTCCGGGGCGCCGAGGAAGGCGAAGATCCGACTGCCCACCTTCACCACCTCGTCGCCCTCCCAGGGCCGGTCCAGCCAGGCGCCCGGCATCGCCAGGCAGTACGCCAGCATCTCCTCGCGCGTCATCGTGTCCTCCCGGTGGCACGGTTGCCCGCCCAGTCTGGCCGACCCGGACCTTGATCGGTTACCGAGGACCATCGCGGGCGCCACCGGGACAGCCACCGGCCGGACCGGTTGACCAGCGCGGCGTACCCGATGCCCAGCGCCAGCGACGCGGCCAGCGCGACCAGCGGCAGGTCCCGCAGGTGCGGGTAGACCTGCCAGTGGGTCAGGTAGATGTAGAGCGAGCTGCCGGCCAGCACCCCGGCCACCCGGTTGACCGGCCCGAGGCTCGGCACGGTCGGCAGCCAGGTCAGCAGGGCGAAGCCGGCGACGATCAGCGCCTCCCGCTGCGGCTGGCCGAAGAAGCCCGGCACGGTCGCCGCGGCGGCGGCGGTCACCAGCAGCCGCTGTCGGACCCCGACGGCCCGGGCGGACGCCCAGCCGAGCGCGAAGAGCCAGAACGCGACCACCCCGGTGGGCAGGTCGTAGCGGGCGTCCAGGCCGAGCAGGTCGTACCGGCTGACCAGGCCGAGCCCGGCGAGGGCGACCGGCAGGCCGAACGGGAAGCGCCGTTCCAGCCGGTCGATGCGGGGCACGGCCAGCAGCGCGGCCATCGCCAGCAGGATCGTCACCAGCGCCTCGATGAACCAGAAGTGCCACTCGGTCCGCCCGTCCGCCGGCCCGACCAGGCTGTTGAGCAGCAGCAGGGTGCTCAGCCGGTACTGGTCGGTGAGCACCAGCATCGCCGCGATCCAGGCCATGGTGGGCAGCACGATCCGGCCCAGTCCGGCGCGGATCTGGCGCAGCCGGCCGGCCCGCCCGGTGTCGGTGAGCTGGAACCGGGCGAAGTTGAAGCCGGCGACGGCGAGCAGCAGGTGGGCGCCGCCGGTGAGGGTGAACAGCGGGATGTGCGAGCCGACGATCAGCACGATCGCCACCGCGCGCAGCGCCACGCTGGTCTCCAGCGAGCGGCGCCGGCGGGGCCGTCCGACGGGCGGCGCGGGGAGCGACCCGATCGGCAGCAGGTGCCAGTTCGGCGGGAGCTGGCCGAGCAGCTGCTCCAGCCGGACCGACATCTCGACGTACGACAGCGAGTCGCCGCCCAGGTCGACGAAGCTGCGGTCCGGGGTGACGTCGGTGCGGTCCAGCACCTCGGCGTAGAGCTGGCACAGGTCGGCGGCCGGCGCGACGGACGGTGGCGCGGTCGGTGGGGCAGCCGTGGCCAGCGCGCGCAGCGCCGGGTGGTCCACCTTCCCGTTGGCCAGCCGGGGCAGCTCGGCCAGCGACAGCACCCGGACCGCGCGGGGCGGCAGGCCCACCTCCCGGGCGACCAGCCGGCGGACCCGGCCCGGTTCGCCCTCCCCGGCCACGGCGACCAGCAGCTCGTCGTCGGCGCCCAGGCAGGCCGCCGCCACCCCGTGCGCGGCTAGCAGCGCCTCGACCCGCTGCGGGTCGACCCGCAGGCCGAGGATCTTGGCGAACCGGCTGCGCCGGCCCACCAGCTCCCAGAGGCCGTCCGGGCCGCGCCGGGCCAGGTCGCCGGTGTGCAGCTCCTCGACGGTACGGCCCGAGGCGAGGTCCGCCGGGCTCTCGGCGTAGCCGAGCATCACGTTGCGCCCGGTGTACACCAGCTCACCCACGCCGTCGGGCTGGTCGGCCACCGGCGCGAGCCGGAACCGGCCGCCGGGGACCGGCACGCCGATCGCCTCCGGCCGGGTCAGCGCCAGGTCGGGCGGCAGATACGCCATCCGCGCGGTGGCCTCGGTCTGGCCGTACATGACGAAGAGGTCCCAGCCGGCGCGCCGACCCAGCTCGGCGAAGCGGACCACCTTCTCCGGCGCGAGGCGCCCGCCGGCGACCGTGACGTAGCGCAGGTGCGGCAGGTTCATCGCGGCGAAGCCGACCCGGTCCAGCAGGTCGAAGGTGTACGGCACCCCGGCCAGGCTGGTGGCCCGGGCGGCCCGGAACAGCTCCCAGAAGCAGTCGTCGGCCACGGAGCGGTCGGTGAGCACCAGCGCGGCGCCCCGGGCCAGGTGGCTGTGCACCACCGACAGCCCGTAGCAGTAGTGCAGCGGCAGGCTGGTCGCCGCCCGGTCGCTCTGCCGAACCCCGAGGTAGCCGGCGATCGCCTCGGCGTTGGCCTGGAGGTTGTCGGGCGAGAGCCGGACCAGCTTCGGTGAGCCGGTCGACCCGGAGGTGCTCAGCAGCAGCGCCAGGTCGGGGTGCAGGTCGTGCGCCGAGCCGGCCCGCCGCTCGGTGAGCGTCCACGTGCCGTCGACCGGGCCGGCCACCACGTCCGGGTCGTACGCCCGGGTCAGCGCCGCGGTCGCGGGGCCGTCGCCGGGCACCAGCAGGACCGGATGCCCGCCGCGCAGCGCGCCGAGGTAGGTCACCAGCGCGTCGACGGTGTTGGCGCCGGCCACCAGGACGAGCCGCCGGTGCCCGCCGAGCCGGCGCGCGACGTCGTCGACGCGGGCGGCCAGCTCGGCGTACGACATGGTTCCGGCGGCGGTCACGACGGCGGGACGGTCGCCGTGGCGGGCCAGCTCGCGGACGAACGGCACCTCGGCGACGGCCGGCATCAGCTCGGGCGGTGAGGTCACGGCGGCAATACTAAGGTAAGCCTTCCCTCACCGATCGGGCCGGGCGGCGGGGATCGTCGGGGAAGCGTCCCCGGAGCCGCTGGTCACGGCCCCGGGAACGCCCCACCTCACTTGACGATGGTGACGATGTGCTCCTCGAACAGCGACACGCAGCCCGTGTCGCCGCAGACCAGGGCGGACGCCGATCCCCAGGCCTCGCCGGTGCGGAACGGCCGGTCGGACGCGACCACGGTGAGCTGCACCTGCTGAGGCGTGCCGTCGCAGGTCACCTCCTTCGTCGCGGTGCCCTTCGCGAGGCGGTTCGCCGCGCTCTGGGTGAGGTTGACCTGGACGCTGCCGTAGGAGCCCGGGTCGCAGGTGACGGTCACCGCGGCGAACGCCACGGCGCCCTTCGCGTCGATCGTTGCCTCGCTGCCCAGCTCCAGAAACCGGAGCGGGCCGGTCTCCGACACCACCGCCGCGGCGGCGGGCTGCGCGGTCGCCAGGACCGCGCCGAGCGCCAGCGCGCCGAGCGCGGCCAGCGAGGTCCGGGACGTGAGTGCCTTCATGGGTTTCTCCTTCTCGATGGGACGACCGTGGTCCATCACGGGCGGCGGGCCCGGCGAGCGGACCGCGCGCCGCCCGGCGGGCCGGGCCCGCCGGACGGTCGTGTCTCCACCACCCCCGTGTGTGCCGCCCCGGTGAGGCGGGCGACAGGAGTGACACCCGCGGGGGCGGTGCCCGGTTGCGGCGGATCGACAGGTGTCAGCTTCGTGACAGCTGCCTTCCCCGGCGACGGGCCGTCGGCGCGGGCCCCGGATAGGGTCGGCCCATGTCGTCACGGGGTGAGCGGGTGACCAGCCAGGTCGACGGCGCGCTGGCCGAGCTGCTCGCCGGGCCGGTGCTGCCGGCCGCGCAGGGGTTGCTCGGCTGCCGGCTCTCCGCCGGCGGGGTCACCGTCCGGATCACCGAGGTCGAGGCGTACGCGGGGACGGCCGGCGACCCGGCGTCGCACGCGTACCGGGGGCGTACCCCGCGCAACACGGTGATGTTCGGCCCGGCCGGGCACGCCTACGTCTACTTCACCTACGGCATGCACTGGTGCATGAACGTGGTCACCGGGTCGGACGGCGAGGCCGCCGCGGTGCTGGTGCGCGCCGGCGAGGTGGTCGACGGCATCGCCGAGGCCCGCGCCCGCCGTCCCGCCGTACGCCGGGACGTGGACCTCGCCCGGGGCCCGGCGCGGCTCTGCGCCACCCTCGGCATCGACCGCTCCGCGTACGGCGTGGACCTGCTCGGCGACGGCCCGGTCCGGCTGCGCCCGGCGGTGACGCCGGTGCCCGCGGCGGACGTCTCGGCCGGTCCCCGGGTCGGCGTGACCGGCGCGCACGACCTGCCCTGGCGCTTCTGGATCACCGGCGACCCGACGGTGAGCAGCTACCGCCGGCACGTGCCGCGAAGCCGGGGCTGAGTCCGCCTCCGGCGTGGTCCTGGCGTTTCTGTCGGTGGGTGTGGCCATAATCACGCCACGCGCTCGCCAATGGATCGGAGGACGGTCATGCCCACGCTGCTCGCGATCGGCACCGCCAAGGGGCTCTTCCTGGCCACCCGGGAGGGCGCCCGCGCCGACTGGGAGGTGAGCGGGCCGCACTTCCCGATGACCGGGGTCTACGCCGTCGCCGTGGACCGGCGGCGCGGCACGCCCCGGCTGCTCGCCGGCATGACCAGCTCGCATTTCGGGCCGAGCGTCGCCACCAGTGACGACCTGGGCGCCTCCTGGGTCGAGCCCGAGCAGGCGCCGGTCGCCTTCCCGGCCGACACCGGGGCCACCCTCGGCCGGGTCTGGCAGCTCACCCCGGCCGGCCCCGACGCTCCCGACGTGGTCTGGGCCGGCACCGAGCCCTCGGCGCTGTTCCGCTCCGACGACGGCGGGCACAGCTTCACCCTGGTCCGCTCGCTCTGGGACCACCCGCACCGGGAGGAGTGGGGCGCCGGCTTCGGCGGGCAGGCCGTGCACACGGTGCTGCCGCACCCGACCGATCCGCAACGGATCACCGTCGCGATGTCCACCGGCGGCGTCTACCGTTCGGCCGACGCCGGGGCGAGCTGGTCCCCGGCCAACACCGGCATCCGCGCCTACTTCCTCCCCGACGAGTGGCCCGAGTTCGGCCAGTGCGTGCACAAGATCGCCCGGGACGCCGGCAACTCCGATCGGCTCTACGCGCAGAACCACCACGGCGTCTACCGCTCCGACGACGACGGGCGCAGCTGGACGTCGATCGCCGCCGGCCTGCCCAGCGACTTCGGCTTCCCGATCGTGGCGCACCCGTCCCGCCCCGGCACGGTCTTCGCGTTCCCGCTGGTGGCCGACGGGGAGCGCTTCCCGGTCGAGCACCGGTGCCGGGTGTTCCGCTCCGCCGACGCCGGCGGCAAGTGGGAGCCGCTCTCGGTGGGCCTGCCGGAGGGGCCGTTCTACCCGTCGGTGCTGCGCGACGCGATGTGCGCCGGGGACTCCTCGGACGTCTACTTCGGCACCCGCTCCGGCGAGGTCTACGCCAGCCGGGACGACGGCGACTCCTGGTCCCAGGTCGCCGCCCACCTGCCCGACGTGCTCTGCGTCCGCGCCGCGGAGGTGTAGAGATGGTCACCGTCCTGGTTCCCGGTCCGCTGCGCGGCGAGGCCGGCGGCGCCAGCCGCCTCACCGTCGAGGCGTCCGGGTCGGTCGGCGCGGTCCTCGACGCGCTGGCCGCCTCCTGGCCCCGGCTGGCCCGCCGGATCCGTGACGAGCGCGGCGAGCTGCGCCGCTACGTCAACCTCTACGTGGACGGGGAGGACTGCCGGCACGCCGGGGGAGTGGCGGCGCCGGTGGCCGAGGGCGCCGAGGTCCAGGTGCTCCCCTCGGTGGCCGGCGGCTGACGCCCCCTCACCGCACCTGGCCGGGGTCGGACCCGATACGACGGAACCGGAATAGTTGATCCGTCAAACATGTTGTGCGCGTCGTCCGGGTGACACCATCCCGGTCGGACACGCGAGGAGCTGGTCATGCAGTTCGGGATCTTCACCGTCGGCGACGTCACGGTCGACCCGACCAACGGGCGGGAACCGACCGAGCATGAGCGGATCAAGGCGATGGTGGCCATCGCCGTCAAGGCCGAGGAGGTCGGCCTCGACGTCTTCGCCACCGGCGAGCACCACAACCCGCCGTTCGTGCCCTCGTCGCCCACCACCATGCTGGGCTGGATCGCGGCCCGGACCTCCCGGCTGCTGCTCTCCACCTCGACCACGCTGATCACCACCAACGACCCGGTGAAGATCGCCGAGGACTACGCCATGCTCCAGCACCTGGCCGACGGCCGGGTGGACCTGATGATGGGGCGCGGCAACACCGGTCCGGTCTACCCGTGGTTCGGCAAGGACATCCGCGCCGGCATCCCGCTGGCCATCGAGAACTACGAGCTGCTGCACCGGCTCTGGCGCGAGGACGTGGTCGACTGGAAGGGACGCTTCCGCACCCCGTTGCAGTCGTTCACCTCGACCCCCCGCCCGCTCGACGGCGTGCCGCCCTTCGTCTGGCACGGCTCCATCCGCAGCCCGGAGATCGCCGAGCAGGCCGCGTACTACGGTGACGGCTTCTTCGCCAACCACATCTTCTGGCCCAAGGAGCACACCCAGCGGATGGTCGGGCTCTACCGGGAGCGCTACGCCCACTACGGCCACGGCTCGCCCGAGCAGGCGATCGTCGGCCTCGGCGGGCAGGTGTTCGTCCGGAGGAACTCGCAGGACGCGGTCCGGGAGTTCCGGCCGTACTTCGACAACGCCCCGGTCTACGGGCACGGGCCGTCGCTGGAGGAGTTCAGCCGGGAGACCCCGCTGACCGTGGGCAGCCCGCAGGAGGTCATCGACCGGACCCTCGGCTTCCGGGAGTACGTCGGCGACTACCAGCGCCAGCTCTTCCTGGTCGACCACGCCGGCCTGCCGCTGAAGACCGTGCTGGAACAGCTCGACATCCTCGGCGAGGAGGTCGTCCCGGTGCTGCGCAAGGAGTTCGACGCGCTGCGTCCGGCGCACGTGCCCGAGGCGCCCACCCACGCGTCGCTGGTCGCCGCCCGCGAGGCGGCGGAGCTGGCCGGCGCCGGCGCGGAGAGCGCGCGATGACCCGACGTACCCTCGCCGTGGTCTCCGCCGGGCTGAGCCAGCCCTCCTCGACCCGGCTGCTCGCCGACCAGCTCGCCACGGCCGCCCGTGACGAGCTGGTCCGGCGCGGCGCCGAGGTGGAGCTGCGCACCGTCGAGCTGCGTGACCACGCCCACGACGTGGTGAACAACCTGCTCACCGGCTTCCCGTCGGGCGCGCTACGAGAGGCGCTCGACGCGGTGGCCGGCGCCGACGGGCTGATCGCCGTCACGCCGATCTTCAACGCGTCGTACAACGGGCTCTTCAAGTCCTTCTTCGACGTGCTGGACTCCGGCGCGCTGGAAGACCGGCCGGTGCTGATCGGCGCGACCGGCGGCACCGCGCGGCACTCGCTCGCCCTGGAACACGCGGTCCGCCCGATGTTCAGCTACCTGCGGGCCGTGGTGGTGCCCACCGCCGTCTTCGCCGCCCCGGAGGACTGGTCGGGCGGCAGCGCGGACGGCGCGCTGCGCGCCCGGATCCGGCGGGCCGGCGCGGAACTGGCCGACCAGATCGACCGGCGCCCGCCGTCCACCGGGCCGGCCGACCCGTTCGCCCTGACCACCGACTTCGCCGAGCTGCTCGGCCGCCGGGAGGAGTGAGGCTCAGCCCCGGTACGGGTGGGCGACCAGCACCGGGCAGTGCGCGTGCTGGGTCACCGCCTGGCTGACCGAGCCGAGCAGCAGCCCGACGAACCCACCCCGGCCGCGGGTCCCCACCGCCAGCAGCGCCGCCCCACCGCTCGCCTCGACCAGCCCCTGCGCCGGGCCGGCCGCCCGGACCGGGTGCTCCCGCACCACCAGGTCCGGGTGGTCGGCCCGGACGGCGGCGGACGCCTCGGCGAGCAGCCGCACCGCCTGCGCCCGGTACGCGGCCCGCGACTCCTCGATCTCGTCCGGCACCGCGCGCTCCTCCTCGGGCGGACCGACGTGCACCAGCACCAGCGGCGTGCCGCGGCGGACCGCCTCGTCCGCGGCGTACCCGGCGGCGAGCCGGGCGGCATCAGAGCCGTCCACCCCGGCCAGCACCGGCCCGTCCACCGGGATCGGCTGTTCCTCGGGGCGGACCACCAGCACCGGGCAGTGCGCGTGGGCGGCGACCTGGGCGCCGACCGAGCCGAGCAGCAGCCCGGCGAAGCCGCCCAGGCCCCGGCTGCCCACCACCACGAGCTCCGCGCGGCGGGACTCCTCGACCAGGGTGGCGCCCGGGCCGCCGGCGACCTGGCGTACCTCGACGGTCAGGCCGGGCCAGCGCCCGGCCAGGTCGGCCGCGGTACGGGCCAGCATCATCTCCGCCTCCGCCGACGGCGCCGGCACCCCCAGGTCGTACGGGTTCAGCGGCACCCCGTAGCCGAGCGGGTGCAGGTAGCCGTGCACCAGGTGCAGCGGCCGGGACCGCAGTACGGCGGCGTGGGCCGCGTGCTCGGCGGCGACCAGGCTGGACGGTGATCCGTCCACACCCACCACGACAGGTCGGTTCATCGGCGCTCCCAGGGTCGGTCAGGTCATTGTCGACGGATGGACCGCCCGCGTCAGGTCGGACGCGCCGTCGCGCGCCGACCCCGTACGCGCGTCCGCGCCGGCCGTGGGGAGTGGCCGACGCGGACGGGGTGGGCGGGGTTCAGTCCTTTCCACCCTCGTGGTGGTGCCGCACGATCGCCAGCGGGCTGTGCGAGTGGTGCAGCACCGCGTGGCTCACCGAACCGAGCAGCGCCCCGGCGAGGGCCCCCCGACCGTGCGCCCCGACCACGGTGAGCTGCGCCGCGGCGGACTCCTCCACCAGTACCCGGGACGCCGCGCCGTGCGCGACGCGGTGCCGCACCGGCACGTCCGGGTACCGCTCGGACCAGCCGGCCACCGCCTCGGCGAGCAGCCGCCCCTCCTCGGCGGCGAGCGCGTCCACGTCGTACACCAGCGGCAGCATGTCGCCGGGGCCGACCGGGACGGGGACGAGCCAGGCGTGCACCGCCACCAGTGCGGTGTGCCGCAGCGCGGCCTCCTCGAAGGCGAACCCGAGCGCCTCGGTAGACAACGCCGAGCCGTCTACGCCGACCAGCACCGGCCCGTCGGCCCGGGCCTCGCCCTTGACCACCAGCACCGGGCAGTCCGCGCGGGCGGAGACCTGCACCGCCGCCGAGCCGATCAGCAGCTCGGCGAAGCCGCCCAGGCCACGGTGGCCGAGCACCAGCAGCGCAGCGTCCCGGGACTCGCGCCGCAGCACCGGGGTGGGCGCGCCGTCGACCACCTCGCCGGTGACGGTGACCTCGGGTGCGATCTTGCCGGCCTCGGTGACCGCGTCGGCGACGTACCGTTCGGCCTGCTGGCGCAGGCCGGCGTCGGGCGGGCCGCCCGGGACCGGGCCCAGCGGCATGCCGTAGAGCGGCCAGATGAACGCGTGCACCACGCGCAGCGGACGGTGCCGTGCCGCGGCCTCCCGCGCGGCGACCCGCACCGCGTCCAGGGCCGAGGTGGAACCGTCGACGCCGACCACGACGGGGGCACCGGATCTGATGGTCATCACGTCCTCCTTCGTCCACCTTCAGCCTCGTCCGCGCCCGGCCGCCCGGTCAGGGCCGGTCGACCACCCGCCCCGGGCCGTTGGTCCCGTCCCGCCCAGGGGGTGCCGGGGCGCGGGCAGGGTCGGGCCGGCACCGGCGCGCCGGCCGCGGGCCAGCCGCAGCGTCAACCCCGGCAGGGTGCTCACCGCCGCGCAGGCCAGCAGGACGGCCGGCCCCAGCGGATCGGTGCCGAGCAGCTCCCGCAGCGGCGCCAGCAGCACCCCGCCGACCTGGAGCGCCGCCGACACCGCCACGGCGACGAGCAGCCCCGGGTTGGCCCGCCGGGCTCCCGGCGCCCGGGGCGAACGCACCGCCAGCGCCACGCCGAGCTGGGCCAGGCCCAGCACCACGAAGACCACCGACTGCCAGGGCAGGTCGCGGCCCGCGGCGACCACCCCGGCGCCGAGCACCACCGCCGCGATCAGCGCACCGGTGACCAGCACGTCCCGGCCGAGGCCGGCGCCGAGCACCGACTCGGACGGCGAGCGGGGCGCCCGGCGCAGCGTGCCGGGCTCCGCCGGCTCGGCGCCCAGCGCCACCCCGGGCACGCCGTGGGTGAGCAGGTTGACCCAGAGGATCTGCGCGGGCAGCAGCGGCACCGGCAGCCCGCACAGCGGTCCGAGCAGCATCACCGCGATCTCCGCCACCCCGCCGGCGAGCGCGTAGCGCAGGAACCGTCGGATGTTGTCGTAGATCCGCCGGCCCTCGCCGATCGCGGCGGCCACCGTGGACAGGTCGTCGTCGACCAGCACCAGATCGGCGGCCTGCCGGGCCACCTCGGTACCGCCGCCCATCGCCACCCCGATGTCGGCCCGGCGCAGCGCCGGGGCGTCGTTGACCCCGTCGCCGGTCATCGCCACCACGTGCCCGCGCGTCTGGAGGTCGGCGACCAGGTCGAGCTTCTGTTCCGGTTGGGTCCGGGCGAACACCCGGGTCCGCGGGTGCGCGGCGGCCGGTTCGTCGTCGTCGCCGCAGGCGAGCGGGTCGCCGTCGCGCCAGAGCCCGAGCTGCCCGCCGATCGCCGCCGCGGTGGCCGGGTGGTCCCCGGTGACCAGCAGCAGCCGTACCCCGGCGGCCTCGAACTCGGCGACGGTCCCGGCGGCCCCCGCGCGCAGCGGGTCCCCGACCGCGACCAGCCCGACGGGGCGCAGGTCGGTCGGCGCGGCCGGGTCGGGCGCCTCCTCCACCAGGGCGGTGGCCACGGCGAGGACGCGCAGCCCGGCGCCGGCCAGCCGGTGCGCGGCGGCGGCCAGCGCGGCGATCTCCCCGTCGGTGGCGTCCAGCAGCGGCGCGCTGAGGACGCTCTCCGGCGCGCCCTTGCAGACCACCAGGTAGCGCCGGTCACAGGCTCGGTGCACGGTGACCATCCGGCGGGTGGCCTGGTCGAAGGGGTGCTCGGCGAGCCGCGGCCAGGCGGCCCGGGTCGGGCCGGGGTCGAGGCCGCACCGGGCCGCGAACGCCACCAGCGCCGCCTCCAGCGGGTCGCCCACCGCGCCCCAGTCGGGCCGGTCGCCGTCGGGCGGGGAGAGCACCGCGTCGTTGCAGAGCAGCCCGGCCCGCGCCAGCCGGCGCAGCTCCTCGGGTACGACCACCGCCGCGCCGTCCCGGCGCACCGCGCCCTCCGGGGCGTACCCGACGCCGGTGATGTCGTACCTCGCCCCGTCGGCGGTGACCGCCTGCTGCACCGCCATCCGCCCCTGGGTCAGCGTGCCGGTCTTGTCCGAGGCGATCACGGTCACCGAGCCGAGCGTCTCCACCGCGTGCAACCGGCGGGGGATGGCCCGGGCGGCGGCCATCCGGCGGGCGCCCAGCGCCAGCGCCAGCGTCACCACCGCCGGCAGCGACTCCGGCACCGCCGCCACCACCAGGCTCACCGCGGTGACCGCCATCTCCACCACCGGCCGGCCGCCGGCCAGGCCGATGGCGAAGACCAATCCGGACAGGGCCACCACGGCCAGCCCGAGGACCCGGCCGAGGGCGGCCAGCCGGCGCTGCAACGGGGTGTCGGCGGGCCGGGTGCCGGCAACCAGCGTGCTGATCCGACCCAGCGCGCTCGCCGCGCCGGTCCGCAGCACCGTGCCGGCGGCCCGACCGGTGGTGACCACCGTCCCGGCGGACGCCTCCTCGCCGGCGGCCCGCCCCACCGGCACCGACTCGCCGGTCAGCGCCGACTCGTCCAGGCGCAGCCGGTTCGCGTCCACCAGCAGCACGTCGGCGGGGACCACGTCGCCGGCCTCGACCCGGACCAGGTCGTCGCGGACCACCTCGGCGGCCGGCACCACCAGGTCCCGGCCGTCCCGGACCACCCGCGCGGTCGGCGCCGCGAGCCGGTCCAGCGCGGCGACCGCCCGGTCGGCGCGTACCTCCTGCACCACGCCGATCACCGTGTTCACCGCCACCACCAGGGCGATCACCGCGGTGTCCGGCCAGTCGCCGAGGACGGTGGTGACCGCGGCCGCGGCCAGCAGCAGGGCGACCAGGGGATCGGTGAGCTGGTGCAGGACCCGGCCGGAGAGCCGCCGGCGGGGCGGCGCGGCGACGAGGTTCGGCCCGTCCGCGCGCAGTCGCTCGGCGGCCTCGACCGCACCGAGACCGGCCGGCCTCCCGGCCTCCCCGTGGTCGTCCGCCAGCACCGTCCGACCGGATGCCGTCACCGGTGACCTCCCCGCCTCACGCGGCGCGTCGCGGGCACGCCGTCCCGCTCCACCGTCCCCCGGCGGCGGTGCCCGGGGCAGAGGCGCAGCGCCCGCCCGGTCCGGGACCAACGGCCCTGACGGCGACCGCCCCGGCAGGAGTCGGATGGAGGCAGGACAACCGACAAGGAGGTCGATGATGTCCACCGTCACGAAGTTCAGGGGCGGCGGCACGCTCGCGCCGTTCGACTGGACCAACCTGTCCTGGTTCCCGCTGCTCGCGCCGACGATCCGGATCGAGGACTACCTCGACGGCGACCGGTACGTCGTCCGCGCCGAGCTGCCGGGGATCGACCCGGCCAAGGACGTCCGCATCACCCGCACCGGGGAGACCCTGCGGCTGGACGTGGTACGCCGGGAGAGCCACGCGGAGAAGGTCCGCTCCGAGTTCCACTACGGGTCCTTCTCCCGCCTGATCCCGCTGCCGCCGGGCGTCAAGCCGGAGACCATCGCCGCCCGCTACGCCGACGGCATCCTCCAGATCACCGCGGCGGTCGGCGATACCGAACCGGCCGCACGGGAGATCCCGGTCACCGTGGAGCACGGTGGGAAGCGGTGAGGCAACTCCAGGGGCCCGGCATGGCGCCGGGCCCCGCACCGTTGGAAGGGAACACCGTCATGACGCCGCTGGAGATGCTCCGCGAACACCCGTTCCTCGCCGGGCTGCCGCAGGAGTGGCTGCCCCGGCTCACCGCGTACGCCCGGCCGGTGGTCTGGCATCCGGGGCACCGGCTGTTCCGGGCCGACCAGCCGGCGGAACGGTTCTGGCTGGTCCGCGGCGGCGAGGTGGCGCTGGACTTCCCGGTGCCCGGCCGCGGTGACGTGGGGATCGAGACGATCGGCCCGGGCGGGGTGCTGGGCTGGTCCTGGCTCTTCCCGCCGTACCGGTGGCAGTTCGGCGCGGTCGCCGTGCGGCGGACCACCACGGTGGAGTTCACCGCCGAGGGGGTGCGCCGGCTGATGGAGTCCGACGACGCGCTCGGCCGGCAGCTCACCACCCGGTTCATGAGCGTGGTGGTGGATCGGCTGCAGGCGTCCCGGGTGCGGTTGCTGGACCTGTACGGCTACCCGACCTCGTCGGTGAGCTGATCCGCCCCCGCCTCTGCTCCCGGGGCCTCATTGGCAGCGGGCGATGGCCGCCCGTGCCACAGCGGGCACTGTCCGTTATCCGTCGCCGTCCCGCGCCGGGTCGGCGCGCCGGTGCACGATCAACTCGTCCACCTCCAGCCGGCCGATGCGCAGCTCCCGGATCACGGCCCGGCGCACCGCCAGCCGGCCGATCGCCAGCACGCCCAGCGCGGCGGCCCCGCCGGCGAGCGCGGACACCGCCAGTGAGCCGATCGCCGCGGCGCCGATCGCCCGGGCACCGATCGCCAGAGCGCCGGTCGCCACCGCGGCGACGGCGCGCGGACCGGCGACGGCCGGTCTACCCCGCCGCTCCCGTATCGCCCGCATGTACCGATCCTGCGCGCCGGCGCCCGGCGGCGGGCCGTGGCCGGGCGTAGGTCCACCGGCCGGGTGAACACGACCGGTCGGGCCGGGTGGCGCCGTCAGTACACGCTTAGCCCCCGCTCGGCGAACTGGCCGCGCACCCGGGACAGCAGCTCCGGGGTGGGCGGTGCAGTGTCCGCGAGCGGGAAGGTCAGGCCCAGCTCGGCGTACTTGTGCGCGCCGAGCCGGTGGAACGGCAGCACCTCGACGCGCCGCACAGTGGCCAGTCCGGCGGCGTAGTCGGCGATCCCCGCGACGTTGGCCACCGCGTCGGTCAGCCCGGGCACCAGCACGAACCGGATCCAGATCGGCGTGCCGCGCTCGGCGAGCCGGCGGCCGAACCGCACCGTCGGCGCGACTGCGCCGGTGCGGGTAACCCGGCGGTACGTCGCCGGGTCCCACGACTTGACGTCCAGCAGCACCAGGTCGGTGGCGTCGAGCAGGGCGTCGTCGGCGCGGTCGCCGAGGAAGCCGGAGGTGTCCAGCGCGGTGTGCAGCCCGAGGTCGCGGCTGCGGCGCAGCACCTCGCCGGTGAACCGGGGTTGCAGCAGCGGCTCCCCACCGCTGACCGTCACCCCGCCGCCGGCGACCTCGATGAACCGCCGGTACTTCGCCACCTCGGCCATCAGCTCGTCCACCGTGCGGTGCCGGCCGCTGCGCCGGTACCAGGTGTCCGGGCTGTGGCAGTACCGGCAGCGCAGCGGGCAGCCGGCGAGGAACGCGACGAACCGGGTGCCCGGACCGTCCACCCCGACCGACAGGTCGAAGGAGTGGACGGCCCCGGTCACCTCGTGGCCGGCGGTGGCGGCGGAGAACTCCCGGGCGTTCACAGCGACCCGTGGAAGGTCCTGGACACCACGTCCTGCTGCTGCTCCCGCGTGAGCCGGACGAAGTTCACCGCGTACCCGGAGACCCGCACCGTCAGCTGCGGATAGCGCTCCGGGTGGGCCATCGCGTCTACCAGGGTGGCCCGGTCCAGCACGTTGACGTTGAGGTGGAACCCGCCGGCGTCGGTGTACCCGTCGAGCACCCCGGCCAGGTTGTCGATCCGCTCCTGCCGGGTTCCCCCCAGCCCGTCCGGGGTGACCGTGCCGGTCAGCGAGATGCCGTCCCGGGCGGCCGCGTACGGCAGCTTCGCCACCGACAGGGCCGCCGCGACCAGGCCGTGGGTGTCCCGGCCGTTCATCGGGTTCGCGCCCGGCGCGAAGGGCTCGCCGGCCCGCCGGCCGTCCGGGGTGTTGCCGGTGTGCCGGCCGTAGACGACGTTGGAGGTGATGGTGAGCACCGACATGGTCAGCTCGGCGTTGCGGTAGGTGCGCTGCCGGCGCAGCTTCTCGGCGAACGTCTGCACCAGCCACACGGCGATCTCGTCGGCCCGGTCGTCGTTGTTGCCGTACGTCGGTGGCTCCCCCTCGACCAGGTAGTCGACCGCGAGGCCGGTGGCGTCGCGCAGCACCTTGACCGTGCCGTAGCGGATCGCGGCGAGGCTGTCGACGGCCACCGAGAGCCCGGCGATGCCGGTGGCCATGAACCGGCGCACCGGGTGGTCGTGCAGCGCCATCTCCAGCCGCTCGTACGCGTACCGGTCGTGCTGGTGGTGGATCACGTTCAGCGCGTCCACGTACGTCGCGGCCAGCCAGTCCAGCGTCCGGTCGTACGCGGCGAGCACCTCGGCGTGGTCCAGGATCTCCCCGCCGACCGGTGGGGTGGCCGGGGCGACCTGCTCGCCGGTGAGCTCGTCCCGGCCGCCGTTGATCGCGTACAGCAGCGCCTTGGCCAGGTTGGCCCGGGCGCCGAAGAACTGCATGTCCCGGCCGACCCGCATCGCCGACACGCAGCAGGCGATCGCGGTGTCGTCGTCGTACGCCGGGCGGATCAGGTCGTCGTTCTCGTACTGGATGGCGCTGGTGTCCAGGGAGACCTGCGCGCAGAACCGCTTGAACCCGGCGGGCAGCCCCGGCGACCAGAGCACCGTCAGGTTCGGCTCCGGGGCGGGACCGAGGTTGTAGAGGGTCTGCAGGTAGCGGAAGCTGGTCCGGGTGACCAGCGGCCGGCCGTCCGCGCCCATCCCGCCGAGCGTCTCGGTGACCCAGGTCGGGTCGCCGGAGAAGAGCTGGTCGTACTCGGGGGTGCGGAGGAACCGGACGATGCGCAGCTTGATCACGAAGTCGTCGACCAGCTCCTGGGCGGTCATCTCGGTCAGCCGGCCCTCGGTCAGGTCCCGGCGCAGGTAGACGTCGACGAAGTTCGCGGTCCGGCCCAGCGACATCGCCGCGCCGTTCTGCTCCTTCACCGCGGCCAGGTAGCCGAAGTAGAGCCACTGGATCGCCTCCCGCCCGGTGGTGGCCGGGGCGGAGATGTCGTACCCGTAGGCGGCCGCCATCTGCGTCAGCTCGCCCAGCGCGCGGATCTGCTCGGCAAGCTCCTCCCGGTCGCGGATGACCTCGTCGGTGGAGGGCCGGTCGTCCAGCGCCGCCTTGAGCGCCCGCCGCTCGGCGACCAGGCGGTCCACGCCGTAGAGCGCGACCCGCCGGTAGTCGCCGATGATCCGGCCCCGCCCGTACGCGTCGGGCAGCCCGGTGATGACGTGCGAGCGGCGCGCCTTCAGCACTGCCGACGGGTACGCGTCGAAGACCGCGTCGTTGTGCGTCTTCCGGTAGCTGGTGAAGATCCGGTGCACGGTCGGGTCGGGGTCGAACCCGTACGCCTTCAGCGCGGTCTCCACCATCCGCAGCCCGCCGGCCGGCATGATCGCCCGCCGCAGTGGCGCGTCGGTCTGCAGGCCGACGATCAGCTCCTTGTCCCGGTCGATGTAGCCGGGCGCGTGCGCGGTGATGGTCGACGGGGTGGCCGCGTCGACGTCGTACACGCCGCGGCGGCGCTCCTCGACGAAGAGTTTCCGCAGCGCCCCCCAGACCTCCAGGGTCCGGCAGGTCGGCCCGGTGAGGAAGGCGGCGTCCCCGGTGTACGGCTCGTGGTTGTCCCGGACGAAGGCGGCGACGTCGACGGTCTCCCGCCACGTCGCGCCGGTGAAGCCGCGCCACGGGTCGAGGCGTGCGGTGCCGGTCATGGTCTGTCCCTCCGGGTCGAGTGCGGTGACGACGGTCGCGCGCATCGGGCGCCTCCCAGGTCCGCTTCCCACTTCCACGACCAGCCTCGCCCGGCCGGTTTCGGCCGGGCAGAGGCGCAGGACCGAGCCCGCGCGGGACCAAAGTCCCCCCGCCGGGTGGAGCTGCCACCCGGCGGGGGTGCGCACCGCGCCGGCGGGCCGGTCAGCGTTCGACCACCAGGCGGCGGGCCCGCAGCAGCCGGGCCCACCAGGGGCGGCGCCGGGCCGGGCGCAGCGCGGGCGCGGGGGAGCCCTTCAGGCTGACCCAGCCGCCCGGGCCCATGGTCACCGCGCCGATCGCCGCCGGGCGGCGGCGGGCCACCACCGCCACCCCGGCGGTGAGCAGCGCGACGGCGAGCGCGCCGGCCGCCGCGGCGAGGACCTGGTCCGGGTCGGTCACCGACCGGTAGCGGACCTGGCCGCCGGCCAGCACGAACGCGCCGACGGCGCGACCGTCGCGGGTCACCGGGACCAGCGCGGCCGGCGGCGTGCCGGGCAGTTCCAGCACCGGCCCCACCGGTCCGGCGGGGGCCGGGGGTACGGCCGGCGCGGGGGTGGCGGCCGGTTCCGGGACGCGCCGCACGGGCGGACCCAGCGGGGCCGGCCCGGTCGGGTTGAGGATCGCGGTCATGGCGCTGCCTCCTATCGGCTGTCGGACGTGCCGGTGGGCCGCACGGCGGCCCGTCCCGCGGCCAGCCGGGCGATCGGCACCCGGTACGGCGAGCAGGAAACGTAGTCGAGTCCGGCGTCGGCGAAGAACGCCACCGAGTCGGGGTCGCCGCCGTGCTCGCCGCAGACCCCGATGGTCAGCTCCGGGCGGGCGGCCCGACCCTCGGCCACGGCGAGGCGGACCAGCCGCCCGACGCCTTTGGCGTCGATGCTCTCGAAGGGCGAGACGGCGAAGATCCCCCGCTCCAGGTACCCGCCGAAGAACGAACCCTCCACGTCGTCGCGGGAGAACGCCCAGGTGGTCTGGGTGAGGTCGTTGGTGCCGAACGAGAAGAAGTGCGCCTCGGTGGCGATCTCCCCGGCGGTCAGCGCCGCCCGCGGCACCTCGATCATCGTGCCGATCGGGATCTGCGGCGCGCCCGGCACCTCGGCCAGCACCCGCTCCGCCTCGATCCGCACCGCGGTCAGCTCCTTCACGTCGCCGACCAGCGGAACCATGATCTCCGGGCGGGGGTCGCCGCCGGCGCGGACCCGCTGCGCCGCCGCCTCGGCGACCGCCCGCACCTGCATGGCGAACAGTCCGGGGACGACCAGCCCGAGCCGGACGCCGCGCAGGCCGAGCATCGGATTCGCCTCGTGCATCCGGCGTACCGCCACCAGCAGCCGCCCGTCGCGGCCCGGGTCCTCGCCGAGCGCGTCGGCGCGGGCCACCCGCGCGGTCAGCTCGTGCAGCGGGGGCAGGAACTCGTGCAGCGGCGGGTCGATCAGCCGGATGGTCACCGGAAGGCCGTCCATCGCGGCCAGGATCTCGGTGAAGTCGGCTCGCTGCAGGGGGAGCAGCGCGTCCAGTGCGGCCGTAACCTCGGCCGGCTCCTCGGCGAGGATCAGCCGCTCCACCAGTTCCCGGCGCGTACCGAGGAACATGTGCTCGGTGCGGCACAGGCCGATGCCGGCGGCGCCGAGCGCCCGGGCCCGGCGGGCGTCCGCGGCGGTGTCCGCGTTGGCCCGGACGCCGAGCCGGCGCACCGCGTCCGCGTGGCCGAGCAGCCGGTGCACCGCGGCCACCAGCGGGTCGGCCTGCGGCGTCAGCTCACCGGCCAGGTAGCGGGCGACGGAGGAGGGCTGCACCGGCACCTCGCCGGGGTAGACCCGGCCGGTGGTCCCGTCGATGGAGATCACCTCGCCGGCCCGGACCACCCGGTCGCCCACGGTGAACTCGCCGCGTTCCGGGTCGATCCGCAGCGCGTCGGCGCCGCAGACGCAGGTCCGGCCCATGCCGCGGGCCACCACGGCGGCGTGCGAGGTCTTGCCGCCCCGGGAGGTGAGCACCCCCGCCGCGGCGATCATGCCGGGCAGGTCGTCCGGGTTGGTCTCCCGGCGGACCAGGATCACCGGCCCGTCGGTGGCCGCCGCGGCGGCGGAGTCGAAGACCACCCGCCCGACCGCGGCCCCCGGGGAGGCGCCCACCCCGACCGTGAGCGGCGCCGGGGCCTCCGACAGGTCGAAGGCCGGAAACATCAGCTGGGCGAGCTGCGCCCCGGTGACCCGGTGCAGCGCCTCGTCCAGGGTGATCAGGCCCTCGTCGACCAGCTGCGCGGCGATCACGAACGCGGCGGCGGCCGTCCGCTTGCCGACCCGGGTCTGCAACATCCAGAGGGCGCCCCGCTCGATGGTGAACTCGATGTCGCACAGGTCGCGGTAGTGCCGCTCCAGCGTCGCCATGATCTCCGTCAGCCGGCGGAAGCTGACCGGGTCGAGCCGTTCCAGCTCGGGCAGCCCGACGGTGTTGCGGATGCCGGCGACCACGTCCTCGCCCTGGGCGTCGGCGAGGTAGTCGCCGTACACGCCGGGGGCGCCGGTGGCCGGGTCGCGGGTGAACGCCACCCCGGTGCCCGAGTCGGGGCCCAGGTTGCCGAAGACCATCGCCATCACGTTGACCGCGGTGCCCAGGTCGTCCGGGATGTGCTCCTGCCGGCGGTAGATCCGGGCCCGCTCCGCGTTCCACGACTCGAACACCGACCGGATCGCCAGGTAGAGCTGCTCGTGCGGGGCCTGCGGGAAGTCGTGCCCGACGTGCGTGGCGAAGACCTTCTTGTACGTCTCGACCAGCCCGCGCAGCTGCTCGGCGGTCGGCCCGGCTGGCCCGGCCGAGCCGCGCAGCGCCTCCAGTTCCCGCTCGAACTCCTCCGCCGGCACCCCGTGCACGGTCCGGCCGAACATCTGGATGAGCCGCCGGTACGAGTCCCAGGCGAAGCGCTCGTCGCCGCTGCGCGCGGCCAGCCCGCCGACGGTGGTGTCGTTCAGCCCGATGTCGAGGATCGTCTCCATCATCCCGGGCATCGAGTAGCGCCCGCCGGAGCGGACCGCCAGCAGCAGCGGGTCATTCGGGTCGCCCAGCCACCGGTCCAGCCGCGCCTCCATCTCCCGCAGGTGCGCGTTCACCTCGTCGAAGAGCCCGGCCGGCACCGACCCGGTGGCCAGGTACGCCCGGCAGGCGTCGGTGCTGACGGTGAAGCCCGGCGGCACCGGCAGACCCAGCCGGGTCATCTCGCTCAGGTTCGCCCCCTTGCCGCCCAGCAGGTCGGCCCTGCCCCGGTCACCCTCGATGAAGTCGTAGACGTACTTGGCCATGGCCCCGGCCTCCAGTTCCGTTACCGCACGGACCTCTCCATCAGTTGGTACCAATGCGTCGGGGCGCTCCGGCAGGGCCGGACGGTACGGTCACCGGGCCAGAGGTCCCGCCCGGCGTTCGCGGGAGATTGGTATCCTCCGGCGGGTGACCGACGACCTGCGGCTGCACCCGGTGCGAGACGACCACCTGCCGGTGTTCTTCGCGCACGAGCAGGACCCGGAGGCCACCTGGATGGCCGCGTTCGGCCCGGAGAACCCGGCCGACCGGGACGCCTTCGACGCCTTCTGGCGGCGGATCCGCACGGACGCCCGGATCGTCTGCCGGACGGCGGTGGTCGGCGACGAGGTGGTCGGGCACGTGCTCGCCTTCCCGGTCGAGGAGCGCACCGAGGTCAGCTATTGGATCGACCCGGCGCGCTGGGGTCGGGGCCACGCCACCGCCGCGCTGGCCGCGCTGCTGCGCGAGCTGCCGCAGCGCCCGGTGCACGCCCGCGCGGCGAAGGACAACCGCGCCTCCCTCGCGGTGCTGCGCAAGTGCGGTTTCGTCGTGGTCGGCGAGGACGCCGGGTACGCCAACGGCCGTGGCGCCGAGGTGCCGGAGTGGGTGCTGGAGCTGCCCGGCGACGACCGTGAGCTGGGCGACCACTAGTCTCGCGGGGTGAACTGGCTGGAACTCGTCGGCTGGGCCGGCTCCGCGCTGCTGGTCTGGTCCCTGCTGCAGACGCGCATCCTGCGGCTGCGCGCACTCAACCTGCTCGGCTGCCTGATCCTGATCGGCTACAACGCGGCGGTGCACGTCTGGCCGATGGTGGGCCTGAACGTGGTGCTCACCGTGATCAATGTGTGGTATCTGCGGAAGATGCTGGCGACCCGGCACGACGAGCAGACGTACCAGGCGGTCGAGGTGGGCGTCGACGACCAGTTCCTGGCGCACACGCTGCGGGTGCACGCCGCCGACATCGCCCGGTTCAACCCCGACTTCCGCTGGGAGTCGCACGGCGCGGCGCGCTCGGCGTTCGTGGTGGTCAGCGCGGACGAGGTGGTGGGCGTGGTGCTCTCGCACGCCGAGGCCGGCGGGATCGCCCAGATCGACCTGGACTACGTCACGCCGAAGTTCCGGGACTTCACCCCGGGGGAGTTCGTCTACCGGCGCAGCAGCCTCTTCACCGACCGCGGTTTCCGTCGGGTGGTCAGCCCGCCCGGCATGGTCGCGCCGTACTACCACCGGCTCGGCTTCCGCGCGGAGGGCGACGCGTACGTGCTCGACCTGCCGGAGCGGGCCTGACGCGACCGGTCCCGCCGGGAAGGATTCGCCGTCGTCCCGGCGGGGCACACTGGGGCCTACGTCGGCCGGGTCCACCGTCCGGCGGCGCCGGCCGTGGCGGCCGGCGCGTGTCGCGTGAGGGAGAGAACCGGGCGTGCAGAGCTACTGGAGCCAACTGGCCCTGGTCGGAGTCCTGGTGGTCCTCAACGCGATCTTCGCGGGCAGCGAGATGGCCCTGGTCTCGCTGCGGGACAGCCAGCTGCAACGACTGGAGCGGACCAGCCGCGCCGGCCGGGTGCTGGCCCGGCTGGCGAAGGACCCGAACCGGTTCCTCGCCACCATCCAGATCGGCATCACCCTGGCCGGCTTCCTGGCCTCCGCGGCCGCCGCGGTCTCGCTGGCCAAGCCGCTGGTGCCGCTCTTCGGTTTCCTCGGCGGCGGCGCCGAGACCGGCGCGATCGTGGTGGTCACCCTCGCGCTGACCTTCGTCACCCTGGTCTTCGGCGAGCTGGCCCCGAAACGGATCGCGATGCAGTCCGCGGAGCGCTGGGCGCTGCTGGTGGCCCGCCCGCTCGACCTGCTGGCCACCTTCACCCGACCGGCCGTCTGGGCCCTCGGCGCCACCAGCGACGTGGTGGTCCGCCTGTGCGGGCTGAACCCGAAGCACGAGCCCGAGGAGATCGGCCCGGACGAGCTGCGGGACATCGTCGCCGGCAACCACGGCTTCACCAAGGAGCAGCGGACCATCATCGCCGGCGCGGTGGAGATCGCCGACCGGCAGCTCAAGGCGGTGCTCGTACCCCGGTTGCAGGTCTTCACGCTCGACAGCGGGACGACCGCGGAGGCGGCCCGGCTGGTGCTGTCCGCCACCGGCCACTCCCGGGCGCCGGTGGTCCGGCACGGCGGTCTGGACGACGCGGTCGGCGTTATCCACCTGCGCGACCTGGTCGGCGTCCCGGACGACCGGCCGGTCGACGAGTGCGCCCGACCGCCGATGCTGCTGCCCGACTCGCTGCCCGTGGTGGACGCGCTGCGCCAGTTCAAGGCCGAACGCCAGCACATCGCCCTGGTGGTGGACGAGCGCGGCGCCGTCGACGGGATCGTCACCCTGGAGGACATCCTCGAGGAGATCGTCGGTGAGATCTACGACGAGACCGACCGGGACGGCCGCGCGGTCCGGACCGAGGCGGACGGTGCGCTGCTGCTGCCCGGCACCTTCCCGGTGCACGACCTGTCGGACATCGGGGTCGCCGTGCCGGGCCGACCGACCGGCGACTACACGACCGTCGCCGGGATGGTGCTGACCTGCCTGGGCCACATCCCCACCGTCGCGGGGGAGAGCGTCACCATCGACGGCTGGGAGCTGGAGGTGGCCGACATCGACCACCGGGCCATCACCCAGGTACGGGTGCGCGAGGCGGCGGGGGAGACCGACGCCGCGGCCGACGACGAGCCGGTGCTGGACGAGGCGCGTAGCTGACCGGCGCGGCCGCCGTGCCCCCGTCAGCCGCCCGGCCTGCCGAAGGGGAACTCCGGCACCGGGGGGAGCAGCTGCACCTGGTCGGCAGGGAGCTGGCGGGTGTCCCGGCTGAGCGCCCGGGCCGCCACCCGGATCACCCACGGGCCCGCCGGGTGCCGTTCGGGGCCGATCAGCCGTCCCCACATCCGGCTCCACCAGTGGCGGGTGACGACCACGTCGGTCAACCGCAGCCGGCCGTCCGGGTGCCCGCCGCGCACCACCACGTCGACCACCCGGCCCAGCCGCCGGCCGTGCAGGTCGTACGCGGTGCGTCCGAGCAGCTCACCCGCTCGCACGGTGGGCCCCCGGGATCCGGTCGATCAGGTGCCGGCGCAGCCACGCCTCCGCCGGTTGCGGGGGCAGTTCGCCGGCGGTCGGGCGCAGCCGCACCGCGCTGTCGACCCGGTCCACGTCGGCGATCGGGATGCGCAACGGCCCGGCCGGCGGGTCGTCGGTGAATCGGTCGGCGACGGCCATCAGGATTCGGCCCACCCGGCCGCCGATCCGCTGCCCGAGCGCCCGCTGCCCGCTGAGCAGGTACGCCACGTACGGGAAGCCGTCGGCGTCCACGGCGAACTCCACGTCGTCGACCTTGCCGACCAGCCGACCGGTGGCGTCGACGATCTGCCGGTCGAGCAGCTGCCGGCCGAGCTGGATCCTCATCGCCCCATCCCCGTTCCGACCGCGAGCGGGATCGCGGCCACCGACGCGGCCACGATGACCAGGAGGAAGACCGTGCCGAGCAGGTTCGCCAGCGGACCGTTGACCCGGTCACCCAGGTACGTCCGGTCGTTCGCCACGATCAGGATCGGCAGGTACGTCAGCGGCAGCGCCACCGCGCTGATGATCAGCATGTACTCGGTCAACAGGATCGGGTCGATCGTGGTGAACAGCAGCAGCATCCCGGCCAGCACGCTGAGCAGCAGCACGGTGTGGAACCGGGCGGCCTCGCGCGGGCTGACCCGCTTGCCCCACTGCCAGCCGAAGTACTGCGCGGCCGCGTACGCCGCGGAGAGCCCGGTCTCCAGCGCGGCGCCGAAGGTGACCGCGAAGAACGCCAGGGCGGCCACCGCCAGCCCCACCCCGCCGAACGCGAGCACCGCCGGCTTCGCCACCTCGTCCAGCGTCGACAGCGACACGCCCGTCGGGTGGAAGACCACGGCCGCCGTGGCGACCAGGGACAGCGCGAGGAACCCGCCGACGGGGAAGCCGATCAGCACGTTCGACCGCTCGTCGGCCAGGTCGGCGGCGCTCCACTTCTCCTCCACGCCGCCGGAGGAGAAGAAGAACACCTCGTACGGGCTGACCGTGGAGGCGAAGAGCGCCACCGCCACGAACCAGTAGGCGCCCCAGCCCTGCCCCGCGGCGGTCGGGTGCCACGCGCCCCGGCCCAGCGCGCCCCAGTCGGTGGGCAGCCAGAACAGCGCGAGCGCGAAGACCAACAGGGCCAGCCCGGCCAGCCCGAACACCCGCTCCATCAACTGGAAGCGCATCCGCCACAGCACCAGCCAGACCGCGAAGGCGGCCACCGGCACCCAGAGCAGGTAGCTGACCCGGGAGGCGAGCTGGAGGGCGAGCGCGACTCCGCCCAGCTCCGCGGCGAGGGTCAGCACCGTGACCAGGTAGGAGGCGACCAGGTTGACCAGCGCGACGCGCGGGCCGAGCCGCTCCCGGACCAGGTCGAAGACCGCCCGGCCGCTCACCGCCGCGATCCGGCCGGCCATTTCCGCGTACGCGCAGATCCCGACCACGCCGACCACCAGCACCCAGGCGTGTCCCATGCCGAACCGCGCGCCGGCCTGGCTCGCCGCCACCAGGTCGCCGATGTCGACGAAGCCCCCGATCGCCGAGAGGATGCCGAGCGTGGCGGCGAGGAGCTTCCTCACCTGGGGTGCGCGTCGGCCGGTGTCATCGACGCGACGATATCCGCCTCAGACGGTGCTTTTCCGGCAAACCAGCCGGGCCGCCGCCGGCCCGGCCAGCGGCCGTTCCGGCGTCCCCGGTCAGGCGGGGGTGAGGTTCTGCAGGCGCACCTGGCCGCGGGAGACCAACCGCCCGTCGGAGTCGGTGATCTCCACCTGCCAGAGCTGCTGGCTGCGCCCCCGGTGCACCGGCGTGCCGACCGCGGTCAGCTCCCCGTCGCGCACCGCGCGGAAGAAGTCCGTCTGGTTGGACACGCCGACCACCGTGCCGCGGTCACCGAACCACAGCGACCCGCCCACGCTCGCCGCCGTCTCCACCACCGCGCAGTACACCCCGCCGTGCTGGATGCCGAACGGCTGGTGCAGCTCGGGACCTACCTCCCAGCGGATGACCACCCGGTCACCGCTGACCTCGTCCAGCTTCAGCCCGAGCAGGGCGACCAGGCCACCCGTCAGGTCCGGCGTCTCCACGTCCGCTCCTCCTCGCCTCGCGAGCCGTCAGCCTAGTCGCCCCGCCGTCGGCAAACCCGGTACGGCCCAGGGGCCGCGATGGGGGACAATCAGTGACCGTGACCGACAGCAACCTCCCGCCGGGGCGGGACTCCCTGACCGAAGACCTGCGGTGGCGGGGCCTGATCCAGGACTCCACCGGCCTCGACGAGCTGCGCGAGCTGCTCGACGGCGGGACCGCCACCTTCTACGTGGGCTTCGACCCGACCGCCCCCAGCCTGCACGTCGGCAACCTCATGCAGGTCGTGATGGCCCGCCGGTTCCAGCTCGCCGGGCACCGGCCGCTGCTGCTGGTCGGCGGCGCGACCGGGCAGATCGGCGACCCGAAGGAGAGCGCCGAGCGGACCCTCAACCCGCCCGAGGTCATCGCCGGCTGGGTCCAGCGGATCCACGACCAGCTCGCGCCCTTCGTCTCGTACACCGGGGAGAACGCCGCGCGGCTGGTCAACAACCTGGACTGGACCGGCGAGATGTCGGTGGTCGAGTTCCTCCGCGACGTCGGCAAGCACTTCCCGGTGAACAAGATGCTGGCCCGCGAGGTGGTCAAGGCCCGGCTGGAGACCGGCATCAGCTTCACCGAGTTCAGTTACCAGCTCCTCCAGGCCAACGACTTCTTCGAGCTGCACCGCAGGTACGGCTGCCAGCTCCAGTACGGCGGCTCCGACCAGTGGGGCAACATCACCGCCGGCGTCGACTACGTCCGCCGCCGGGGCGCCGGCCCGGTGCAGGCCTTCACCACCCCGCTGGTGACCAAGTCGGACGGCACCAAGTTCGGCAAGAGCGAGACCGGCGCGGTCTGGCTCGACCCGGAGATGACCAGCCCGTACGCCTTCTACCAGTTCTGGCTCAACGCCGACGACCGGGACGTCACCCGCTACCTGCGCTACTTCAGCTTCCGCACCCGGGAGGAGTTGGAGGAGCTGGAGAAGGCGACGGCAGAGCGCCCGCAGGCGCGGCTGGCCCAGCGGGCCCTCGCCGAGGAGCTGACCACCCTGGTGCACGGCGAGCGGGAGATGGCCCAGGCGGTCGCCGCGAGTCAGGCCCTCTTCGGGCGGGGGGCGCTCGACGAGCTGACGCCCGAGACGCTGCGCGCGGCGTTGACGGAGGCCGGGCTGGTCCACCTCACCGAACTGCCGGACGTGGCCGGACTGCTCAAGGAGTCGGGATTGGTGCCGAGCATGAAGGAGGCCCGCAGGGTGATCGCGGAGGGCGGCGCCTACGTGAACAACAACCGGGTCACCGAGGCGGACGCGGTCGTCTCTTCCGAGGATCTGCTACACGGCCGGTACCTGGTGCTGCGCCGCGGCAAGCGTTCGTTCGCGGGCGTTGAGCTGGGCGGATAGCCGTACGCACCGATGTGACGCGGGACGCCCCCGGGGAATTTGACGATCAACTCGCCGGGGGCGTAACTTTCTCTCTGTCAGCGCGGAACGGACGAAACGGGCGAGAGCCTGGGAGGCCGGAGCGCAGGACGGAACGTCCGGAGTCGAGGGGCCTGCTCCTCGGACTGCGGGCCCGGGTGGTGCCCCGGATCGACCAGGGGGTCGATTTGGCGAGGCGGAACCGACCGGGTAGTGTTCAACGCCGGCAGGGAACCGGGCGAGCGTGCGGGAGACCGCACCGGCCGGCCTGGCGGAAACCACGAGGGGAAGCGGCGGAAGCCAATTCTAATTGTGGTGCCCGGAAATGGGTTTGAAGCGGGTCGGATCGCGACAGAGCGGTTTGACACGGGGAAAATCGCCGGGTAACGTAGGAAAAGTGCCCGGCGCGAGAGCGGCGGGTTGAACGAAATGCCCCGGACGGGGGTCCTACAGTGTAGGGCTTTCGGATGGTGTGTGGTTGTTCTTTGAGAACTCAACAGGGTGCTTGATAAGCC